>JAABRC010000220.1 GCA_011391115.1 Candidatus Egaibacter danicus
CCAATGGATTCGCGGGTCAACCAAAACGGCCAGTCACTCACAATTTGCTTGTACGGTCGCGGTGACTTCAGGCTTTTACCTGGGAGAGCATCCAGGCCTCCACATCTATCACCCCGGCAGCATCCTCAACCTTCCCCTGGCTAGCACGCACCTTCGCGCAAACCTTCACCAAATCGCGGAGGGCTGCCAGCTCCTTGCGCTTGATGGCCGTCAGCAGTGGCGCGGTTTCGTGAGAGGATGGTCCAAAGTAGCGCCGTTGTCCGTCGCGATAGTCAGCCCTTTGAGCTTTTAGCCGTCGTGCGTTCTCTGAGCCGAGAGTCAACCGATTGGCGTAAATGGTGTGCCAGCGAAGTGCGGCGGCCAGTATCTCGTGGTCGTTCATTGCTTGCAGCCTTTCATACCAATTTCATACAGCTTTTTTGAAAGTTCCAGCAGGCAGATATTGCCAATCGGCACGATGACAAAATTCAGATCATCATCGGTCGAAATCAATGCGTTCTCGGCGTAGCTGATAGTCCAACCGTCCGGGTGTTTGTAAAGTGTTATCGGTATCAGCGTGGGAGTCCTGCGATCATTCACACTGCACCTCCCCTGCGGAGTTTGCCCAGCAGATCCTGAGTGTCTACCGTCGCCCTGATGCTGTCCATGATGGCCTCATGGTTGGCCTCAATGTAGGCGGCTTGTTCTGCGTCTTCCTGATGCGTCGCGTGAAAATCACAAACATCAGTCGGACAGGGCTCCCGGCGTTTTCCCGGACTGATGAGAAAGGAAACCAGATTCAGGCAGGATGACTGCTCCGCGATGGAGTCTTCGCTGAATGCGGCGCAGGTAGCGCAAGTTTTAGTTGTGTTGGTCATGGTGGTGCTTTTGGGTTGTGGTTGTTACTGGATGGCCGACTGATATAAAGACCAAAGCATTGCACCAATCCCGCATCGCTGATAGCGCGGGTTCACTCCGGCTGCGATGCAAGCTGCGCAGTGCCCATGGTGCTCCAAGTACGCTGTGGCGAGCGGCTTCCATTCCCTGTCGACATGCTTGACCTTGGAAGGCTTCGGTGTGGGAGTGTCAACTTTCTTGATAACCTGCTTGTTGACGCTGGACTGCTTTGGCTTCGGCTGCTCTGGCGGTGTCAGGGACAGGCCAGCGGCCACGATTTGTGCGTCAAGGGCGTGGCTGGCGGCAAGCAGCGTTGGCGGTAGGCCGCCTGGGCGGCGGGTGCCTGGTTGCGCATCATTTGCCGCGATTGGTGATGTTTTTAAACTTTGCTCTTGGCTATCTCTTACTTTTTCGGTGGGAACAGTGGGGACGGTGGGGACGGCCTCATTAAAGTGTTGATCTGTAATGGTTTTATTGCCGTCCCCACTGCAAAAAGTCGTCCCCACAGGCGGATATTGCGGTGGGGACGCGGTGGTTGTGTCCGATTGCAGTTCCCCACTGTCCCCATTACGATTATTAGCAGTGGGGACGGGTTGGGTGAACTGAAAACGATTGCGTGATATCGCTTTTTTCGCCTCGACCCCACTGCTCCCACCGTCCCCACTGGTTTTGTAGTACTTGGCTAATGATGGTAATTTGAGCGCCATGATTCAGGCCTCCATGATCTTGCTGTGAATGATGTAAACGCGTGGTTTGTCGCCACCTGGTATTGACACCTTGAGCGTGTAGCGGGTTTTTTCGCCCTCTAACGCGGTTTCTAGATAGCCCTGCTTGACCAATTCGCGTGCTACGGCCATGTAGTCAAACCCCTGACAAATCTCAGTCTTGAACGTGCCTGTGTCGATCAAGTAGACGCGTCCCGTGCCCGATTTCCTGCGCCAGCCTGCACGGTTGTGGGTGGGCCTGGCCGCCTGCTCGTCAGCGTCAAGGTCTGTAAACCGGCCTTCCTCATGCTTGGCAATGAAGCTGCGAACGGCTTCAATCATGGCCGGAGCCTCGCTGTTGGCGGTGCTACCACGCTCTCTAAGCCAGTCGTCAAAACAAACACCTGCGGCACGAATGGCCTCGCCTTCTGGCCATGGGGTGATGCCATTCGCAGTGGCCAACTCACCGGCGACACCGATCAGCGCAAACCGTTCACAAACCCGCCAAACTTGTCCACTCGGCTGCTCGCCCTGCAACTTGCTGCGCACAAACAGAGTCACCTCAGTTTTCAGGTGGTTCTCCAAATCTCTTTTTGTGACACCGGCGGTTATGCCGCGAATGAATTCAGCAGCCGCAGCGCCGTGGTTTTTCTCGGCACCACTTTGGATAGCCTCAGACAGTGATGGGCCATCAGGAAACCCGTGCAGTTCCTCAAACATGCCATGGCCGGAAGCTGGTGCGGCTGGCAGGTCGATCAACCTGACCTCCTGGCCGGCATGAATTTTTTTTCCGATACTTGCCATGTGCTGCGCAAGCGAAATTTCCCCAGCACTTAAAAACAGCAGTCGCCATGTTTGCACCGGCTTGGCCTTTCCGTCCTGCTTGGCGCGGTGTTTGCCTTGGCCGTTTGCCAGCATGTAAGCGATTTCTCCGGCCTCCTTCGGGTCAACCTGTTTGAGTTCGTCCAACAACAGCAGCGTGTCGTTGTGCAGCGTTGCAGTGGCCTCGATGCCATTGCCAGTCGCACGCCAGCGCTGTACGTATCCTGGACCACCAAAAACTGAGGCAGCAGCGCGAAGTGCTGTCGTTTTGCCGGTACTTGAGTCCCCGCGCAAATTGATACCTCCAGATTCAAGCCCGGAGAATTGCAGCAGCATGGCGGCGAATCCTGCCGATACAGCCATCATGTAGCGTGAATTCCCAATACACAGTTTGGCCACGCCAATCTGCCAGCCTGCCAGCGTCCCGGCCTTGGTGTAAGTGCTACTGGGTGCGTCGGATTGATACCTGACAATGTCGTCAACTTCCCCAATAGTCTCGTCAGGAAACGCAAAAACCATAGTGCCATTTTTCCCCGGATGCCAGCCGGTCTTGTCAACACCAAGGGCGCGGTTTGGCTGGTCAAACTCTGACAAGTAGGCGACTAAGCTATTTTTTGCGGCTTGGCCGGTCGCTATGCGCAGGCCACCATCAGCTAAAGCGCGCCGAACGTCAGCACCATCACCTTGCAGCGCAGCCATCGGCATGGCCCACTCATGGGGTTTGTTGTCTGGATCTTTCCAGCGCAACAGCCTGCCCCATTGATTTGACTGGTAGCTGCGGATCATTGCCAGAATGTCCAGCCTGGCGCAGATAAAAGTCAGTGTGTCAGGCACATCCTCATCGTCCGACTTGGTGACTTTAAACACACCGGCATCGGAAACAGCGAAACCAGGTGCCGTGAGCTTTGCCCTATTCTTTGTCGGTTTTTTCACCGCCTTTTCTGTCTTCTCGGTCGCCTGTGCCGCATGGCCTTGGCTTTCATCATCAGGGAGAACGCTGAGATTGCCGTCAACCGCCTTCTCCGTCCAATGTCCTGACGGTGGTGCTCCTGGATCGTTGGGCGCGCACGACGGTGGGTAGTCATCAGCCGAATCCACGCCACTACGGTTCCCGACCATGGTGGGTTCACACGATTGCTGGCTCATGTTCTCTTTCACGCTGTTGAGAAGTTCTGCTTCCCACTTTTTGATGTCGGCCAGTGTTGCGGTCATGATGGATAAAACTTTCTCGAACGTGATTGATAACCGCTGTGGCATGAATGAGTTGGTCCATGCGGGCGTCGTCCAGTGCGATACCTCGGCGCATGTCTGCGGCCAACATGACAACGACCTGCGCTTCGTGGCCTACGACCTCCAACGCCTGGCTCGCGGTCAGCACACGGGCGATGCGCTGGGGCTCGCGGCCTGAACGGTCGCGTGGTGGAAACAGGTCTGACAGCTCCAGCCCAACAGCTCCAGCGATTTCTGAAACAGTGCATCCGGCAAAGCAGTGCAATAGCACCGCGCCTTCGGGCGTTTCGCGGATTGAGAGGCTTGGCCCCTTGTCCTCGTGTGCAGGACAACGGGCTGAGTATTGGCCGGGCTGGCGCTGAAATGCCTTCTCGACGAGCGCCAAAACGGATTCAAGTGGTGTTGTCATTGCAGCACCCTCGCAACCACTGCCTGGCGGCGCTGCTGATCAAGCTCTGAAAAATGTCTTGCATGGTGGATCTGGGATTTATCAAAAACCACTCGAAGAACGTATTCACCCGCGAGAAATCGAGAAAACTCCTCGATCCCTGTCCGGAATTCCTTGTTGACAATGAAGGCCCCGGGGACGCTGTTCATCTGGTCGAGGTCGGCGTCGATTCCGTGGGTGATGTTCATGCTGCGCTCCCGGTTTCTTCATCA
>JAABRC010000022.1 GCA_011391115.1 Candidatus Egaibacter danicus
TGTCTGGTTTCGGGTGGCTTCTTTTGCGTTGTGGGAGCCGTTGGCCTGATTCGCATGCCTGACTTCTACACCCGAATGCACGCCGCCAGTGTCATTGAAACGCTGGGGGCTGGTCTGATCCTTCTCGGACTGTTGCTGCAGGCAGGTTTCACCCTGGTGGGTGTGAAATTGCTTATGGTTGCCGTGCTGATTCTCTTCGCTAGCCCCACCGCAACCCATGCACTTGCACGAGCCGCCATGCTGCGCGGCTTGAAACCGGCATTGGCCGATGAGGAGGGCAAGTCATCGAAGCCTTGATCATCAATGTGCTGCTTTCGTTTATGGCGTTCACGGTTCTCGTGATCGTGCGCAGCCGCAACCTTTTTGGCGTCGTCATCCTGGGGGGGATCTACAGTTTTCTGATGGCGACCGTGCTGGTGGCGATGGACGCCGTAGACGTTGCCATGACCGAAGCCTCGGTGGGGGCGGGAATTTCGACCGTTCTTTTCCTGGGGGCACTGTACCTTTGCAAGAGTGAGGAGTCCCGCCCTGTCTACAAGCCCTGGCTACCTCTGCTTGTTTCCATTTCGGTAGGCGCCGTGCTGGTCTATGGCACGTTGGGATTGCCCGAGTTCTCAAATTCAGGCTCACCCATTCACCAGCATGTTGTGCCGCGTTATCTGACTGAAATGAAGAAGGAAGTTGACGTACCCAACGTGGTCACCGCGGTACTGGCCAGCTACCGCGGCTACGATACGTTGGGGGAAACAACGGTGGTGTTCACCGCGGGGGCTGGCGTTATTGCCCTGCTGCGGCGGCGTCGCAGGGGATCGAAGGAGGACAAGGCATGAAGCACGACCTGATATTGCGCGTCATGGCCAAGCTTCTGATCCCGTTCATCCTGCTTTTTGCTCTGTACGTGCAGTTTCATGGCGACTTCGGTCCTGGAGGCGGATTTCAGGCCGGTGTCATTCTTGCTGCTGGCGTGATTTTTTACGCACTGATCTACGGGCTGCCCGATGCACGCAAGGTGGTACCAGAGCCACTGGTTGAGTCCATGATGGCTATTGGTGTATTAATTTATGCCGGTGTGGGTGTGGCAGGATTGTTTTTGGGTGGCAACTATCTTGACTACTTTGTCCTGGACACCAACCCGGTGACTGGCCAGCACCGCGGCATTTTCTGGGTTGAGGTGGGTGTCGCCACCACCGTTTCAGGCGTGATGCTGAAGATCTTCTATATGTTTGCCGACCGCGGAAACGTAGACGAATGAGCGGCGTGAAGCAGTGCCGGAGGAAGCCATGACGACAGGCGGGCATTTCACCTACTTCATCACGGTGTTTCTGATGATTGCCGGGCTGTTCATCGTGATCGCGCGCGGCAACCTGATCAAGAAGTTGATTGGTCTGGGCATCTTTCAGACCTCCGTCTATCTGCTCTACATTGCACCGGGCAAGCTCCTTGGGGGAACAGCCCCCATTCTCAGTGATGCATTTACCGTCTATTCCAACCCGCTGCCCCACGTTCTGATTCTGACTGCCATTGTCGTTGGGGTCGCGACACTGGCCTTGGGCTTGGCGCTCGTTGTGCGCATTCGCGAGGCCTATGACAGCATTGAAGAAGATGAGATCTTGAGCCTGGATGTCGATCAGGCTCACAGGACACAAGAACAACAATGAACCTGTCTGAGCACTTGCCCGTATTGCAGGTCGTCGTTCCTTTGGTGGCAGCGCCGCTCACGGTGCTGCTTCGAAAACGCAGCCTGGCCTTCGCCACCGTATTGGCGGCAAGCTGGATCGCTTTCGGAATTGCGATCCTGCTGTGGATGAAGGTTGCGAGCACTGGGGCATTTTCCTATGCCATCGGCAGTTGGCCAGCCCCCTGGGGCATTGAGTACCGGGTGGACCCGTTGAGCGCTTTCCTGCTGGTACTGGTTTCGGGCGTTGCGGCGATCGTTCTTCCCTTCAGCCGGGCCAGTATTGAAGCGGAAATTTCACCCCAGCAGCACTACCTTTTTTACACCATGTTCGCGCTGTGTCTCACGGGCTTGCTCGGTATCACCGTGACGGGCGACGCATTCAATGTGTTCGTCTTCCTGGAAATTTCCGCGCTGTCCACCTACGTATTGATCGCACTGGGGCGCAATCGTCAGGCGCTGCTCGCTTCGTATCAGTACCTGATCATGGGTTCGATCGGAGCCACATTCATCGTCATCGGAATTGGTCTGCTCTATTTGATGACCGGCACATTGAACCTGGCCGACATGGGTCAACGTATTGGTGCCGTACAAGGGACGCGCCCGGTACTGGCAGCATTGGCTTTTTTGACCGTGGGCATATCGCTCAAACTGGCTCTGTTCCCGCTGCACCAGTGGTTGCCAAATGCCTACGCCTATGCGCCATCGGCCGTCTCTGCATTTCTGGCGGCCACGGCCACCAAGGTTGCGGTTTACGTTCTGATCCGATTCTATTTTTCCGTATTCGGCGAGTCGCAGGTATTTGACCGTTTACCAATGAAGGAGGCCATGCTCCTGCTGGCATTGGCCGGCATGTTCATCGCGTCCACCTATGCCATATTCCAGACCGACCTCAAGCGTCTTTTTGCCTATTCGAGCGTGGCCCAGATTGGCTACATTATTTTGGGCCTGTCGTTCGGCTCGGCCAATGGCCTTACAGCCACCGTCCTGCATCTGTTCAATCACGGCGTTACCAAAGGCGCCGTCTTCATGCTCCTGGGTTGCGTGGCACTGGCTATTGGTGGCACCACCATGACACGGGTACAGGGTCTTGGCAAGCGAATGCCACTCACCAGTTTCGGCATCGTGGTCTGCGGACTGTCGCTGATTGGTGTTCCCGGTACTGCCGGGTTCATCAGCAAATGGTATCTGTTGCTGGCCGCGATGGAAAAAGGCCAATGGTGGCTGGTGTTCCTGATCCTGGCGTCGTCGTTACTGGCCATAGCGTATGTCTGGCGATTCGTTGAAGCGGCCTACTTCCGCGAACCGAGAAAGGACACTGCGGCCGCCCGTCCTGTACCTTGGCTCATGGCGGTGCCCACGGCGGGGCTGGTTGTTGCCACTGTCTATTTCGGACTAGAGACATCGTTCACGATAGGCTCTGCAACGCAAGCTGCTGCTTTATTGATGGGGGGGCTGCGATGATGCTGACACCCGAGCTGGCGGTCCTGGCGTCACTCGCAGTGCCTGCAATCGGTGCGGTGCTGATAGCCGTATGCGGGCGGGCTCCCAATGTGCGAGAAGGCGCGACGCTCGTCACTGCGGCTACCCTGCTGGGGTGCGTGCTGTCTATCCTCCCTGTCGTACTTGGCGGCGGGCAACCGGCGATCATGCTCTTTGAGGTATTGCCCGGACTGCAGATGGCTTTCAAGGTTGAGCCTCTGGGCATGCTCTTTGCCATGATCGCCTCGAGCCTGTGGATTGTTAACTCGCTCTACTCGATCGGGTACATGCGCGCCAACAACGAAGAACACCAAACGCGTTTCTTTGTCTGTTTTGCATTGGCTCTGGCGGCAACGATGGGGATTGCTTTTTCCGGCAACCTGTTCACGCTGTTCGTCTTCTACGAATTGCTGACACTTGTGACCTACCCATTGGTCACTCACCATGGAACTGAAAAAGCCCGAAACGGTGGACGGGTGTACCTCGGTTTGCTGATGGGGACATCCATTCTTTTTCTGCTGCCAGCGCTTGTCTTCATCTGGTACAGCGCTGGCACAACAGACTTCACGGCGGGCGGCATACTGGCCGGCAAGCTGGGGGCCACAGAACTGGCATGCTTGCTGGGCTTGTGTGTATTTGGTATCGGCAAGGCCGCGTTGATGCCTTTTCATCGCTGGCTACCAGCCGCAATGGTGGCGCCGACGCCAGTCTCTGCCCTTCTGCATGCGGTCGCCGTTGTGAAAGCCGGCGTATTCAGCGTTGTCAAAGTGATCATCTATATTTTTGGCGTTGACAACCTCTCCCAGGCAGGCGCTACCAGCTGGCTGGTGGCAGTAGCGGGATTTACCATTGTCTCGGCTTCCGTGGTGGCGTTGGGAGCCGATAACCTCAAGCGCCGATTGGCATATTCGACCATCAGCCAACTGTCCTACGTCATCATGGCAACTGCCCTGCTTACCCCGCTTTCGATCATTGGCGCGGTGTTGCATATCGCTGCGCACGCCGTAGGAAAAATCACGCTGTTCTTTGCCGCGGGTGCGATCTACACCGCCGCGCACAAGACCGAAGTCAGTGAACTCGATGGCATCGGCCGGCGAATGCCCTGGACGATGGGCGCATTTGGCATCGCAGCCTTGTCGATGATCGGGCTGCCGCCCGCCGTGGGCTTTGCTTCCAAGTGGTATATGGTGTCTGGAGCCATGGCCACGCAGCATTGGCTGGCCTTAGCAGTGATCGCCGTAAGTACCTTGCTTAACGCGGGTTATTTTCTGCCTGTTGTCTATCGTGCATTTTTCGTTGCCCCACGCCATGAACCACACGATCACCCACATGGCGAGGCACCTTTGCTCATGGTGATCGCACTCAGTGTGACTGCCGCTGGCACGGTACTGCTTCTCGTATTCCCAGATGTGCCCTTGTCGCTGGCTCGTCAGCTGATTAACTTTCGAGGATGACGCCGATGAAAGACAAGCCCCATTGGCTGGACCAGCCCCACAATGTCAAACGGCTGTGGCGCGGGTTTCTGGTGGTACTGGCTCTTACAGTAGCTGCGGAACTGTTGGTGCATCAGCACCCGCATTTCGAGATCGATTCAATATATGGCTTCAATGCATGGTTCGGATTCATGGGTTGCGCTGCAATGATCGTTGTTGCAAAAGCGCTGGCTCTGTGGCTCAAGCGTCCAGACTCCTATTACGGCAAAGACCATGACTGAGCTGGTTTTCCACCCGGGCCTGGTCTTGATTCTTGGCGCCCTGATTTTGCCGCTGCTTCGTGGTGCGCTGCGCGCAGGCGCGGTAGTGGTGCTACCTTTGGTCGTTCTCGCCCTGGTTTGGCAGGTTCCGGATGGCCCCGCCTGGCAGGCACGTTTCCTGGAATACACGATCACGCCATTGCAAGGTGACAAACTGTCTCGTCTGTTCGCGACCATCTTCGCTTTGATGGCCTGTGGTGGTGGCCTGTACGCGTTGAGCCAGAAGAGCCGTGTCGAGGTTCCAGCCGCTTTTGTCTATGCGGGCTCCGCCATTGGGGTTGTACTGGCTGGCGACTTGGTCACACTTTTTGCATTCTGGGAAATGATGGCGGTAGGGTCAACGCTGGTACTCTGGAGCAACGGTAAAAATACGTCCTACCTGGCAGCGAGACGGTATTTGATGATTCACCTGCTGGGTGGCGTGGTGCTTTTTGCAGGTGTTACCGGACACATCGTGCAAACGGGTGACATTGCCTTCACGCGCATGATTCTGGACTCCCCCGCGCACTGGCTTATTCTGATCGGTTTCCTCGTGAATGCGGGTGCGCCACCACTCTCGGCCTGGTTGCCAGACGCTTACCCCGAGGCATCGTGGAGTGGCACGGTGTTCCTGTCGGCCTTCACCACCAAGACGGCGGTGTACGTGCTGATCCGAGGCTTCCCAGGCACCGAGTTGCTGATCTGGGTGGGCCTGTTCATGGTGTTCTACGGCATCGTCTATGCGCTGCTTGAGAACGACATGCGTCGCATATTGTCATATTCGATCATCAATCAGGTTGGATTCATGATTGCCGGCATTGGCATCGGAACCGAAATGGCACTCAACGGCGCTGCAGCGCACGCCTTCACCCACATCATTTACAAAGCGTTGCTGCTGATGTCAGCAGGGTCGGTCTTGATGATGACCGGGCGGAGAAAGTGCTCAGAACTCGGTGGCCTGTTTCACACCATGCCCCTGACAACCATTTGCGGCTCCATTGGCGCGCTTGCCATT
Source organism: Candidatus Egaibacter danicus (assembly GCA_011391115.1). The sequence continues at coordinate 5,905 of JAABRC010000022.1, forward strand.
TCGTCATTTCCTTTCACATCGGGGTTCGTTTCCAAGTCAATGGTGTCGCAGGCCGCCGCCGACGGACACCTGTTAACAGTCTGGCTGCTGTTGACGGCGGCGTCGGCTGGCGTTTTCCTTCACGCTGGCATCAAATTCCCCTGGTTCGTGTTTTTCCAGAAGGACTCCGGCCTGCGCCCTGCCGAGCCACCCACCACGATGCGCTGGGCGATGATTTTTTTTGCTTTCCTCTGCATCGGGCTGGGGGTGTGGGCGCAGCCACTCTACGCCCTCTTGCCGTATCCGGTGAAATACGAGCCCTACACTTGGGCGCATGTTTTGTCCCAGTTGCAGTTACTGCTGTTTTCGGCTCTAGCGTTTTTTGTGATGCTGCCCTACCTGAAGCGAACATTGACGATTACGCTGGATACCGATTGGGTTTGGCGCAGGCTGCTGCCCGGGGCTCAATCCCGGATTGCCGTTGCACTGCGACGTGCAGTCGCATGGGTAACGGGCAAGGGCAACGACCAGGTTAGCGGCGTGATCGCCACGCTGAACCAGCATGGTTCTCCTAGCGGAAGGCTGGCCAGTACCCAATCCACCAGATCCATGGCACTTTGGGTGCTGGTACTCCTGCTCGGGTACCTACTTCTCTATTATCTATAGAGCTATACACTTTACCGGGTCACGCCTGACTGAATGAGCGCTGATGAGCGTTGCTGGTTGGCATTGATTCATGTCGTCTCGATCAGTTCATGGTTGGGCAGCAGTTCGAGCAGATCGCTAAACGAAGCAATTGCCGACACACCAGGCTCCGCAAGAAAGACGGGGGACTTGGGATCGATGACAAAGGCGCGGTCCGCGAGTCGCATCAATTCAAGATCGTTGACGTTGTCGCCAACAACCCAGGTCTGATTGATCGCGGGTGGATTGTCCGTACCATCCACCAGGAAAGCGCGCAAGACATTGCTTTTGCAAATTGAATGCTTTGCATCTTTGGACTCAGACAAAAACGCCGGGTTTATGCGGACTTGTCCAGTGCACACATCACCGTCGAACTGAATGGTATGAGCCATGGCAAAGTCTGCAAATATTCTGCGCCGAACAATATCAGCTGCAACGAAATAACTGTCGCTGACCACACCAACCATGAAGCCGCGACGACGCATCTGGTTCACAAACCCGATGACTCCCGGGCGGATTTCAAGAGACCGGGCAACCTGTTCGAATTTTTGCTTGTGTACAAATTTGAACAACCCGGCAATACGATCACTGCGCTGTGCAGCATCGTCATGACCGTCCAGCAGAGCCATCAAGGCGACTTCATGGCCCGTGGCGCGGGCCAATTCCACCGCAAAGCGGGATGTCGTTATCGTTCCATCCATATCAAGGAGAAGCAGTCGCTGTCGCCCTTTTCTACGCGTCAGGACGTAGCTTATTTCCGCAGCCGCTTGACGCTGGGTCTCATACATGGCGCTGATCTGCTCCACATGTAATCGCCCGGCAGCGCGGGCACGTCCGAAAATCACGCGACTGACCTCGTTGGCCATGAAAGTGAGGTCAAGCAGCGGCTGGCTATCGTGCTCCAGAGAGCCAATATCTACCTCGGCCAGCTTCGCTCCGGCCAGATGGGCATCCAGCATTAGCCCCACGTCAACACCGTAACCATCTTCAAAGCGCAGCGATTGCAACAAGGTTTTGCGCGCAGCAACAATGCCACCCAGTGGCTGCGAGAAATGTGCGAGTTCGGGGAAAAAAATCTTGAGCATGGGTTTCGCCGTCAGTTCTGTGACGCGACCTCCTCCTCGCCCAAACCGGGCTTTGACGAAATCAGCCTCCTGGCGCAGCAGCGGCTGACACAAGTCCGTGATGATCCCCTGGCGTAACCCGGTCAGATCTCCATCCAGATACACCAGCAAATCACTACGCGCCTGAGCAATGCCGTCATGCATGGACGCACCCTTGCCCAACATGCTGCTGGTCATGACTTTTGCTCCCGCCTGCCGGGCAAGTATTGCAGTGGCGTCGATGGAGCTGTCATCAATAACAATGACCTCCGCCGTAGCTGGATCTGCCAGCGCATAGGCCACCACGTCGGCAATGCGCCTGGCTTCGTTCAAGGCAGGGATCACGACCGTTGCATAAGCCGAAAGGGCGAGATGTGTATCCAGCGCTACGGCCAGGTCAGGTGAGATGCCTGGCCCCGACGAGTTGAACCAATCGGAAATGCGACGCAACAAACTGGTCAACCATTGAGTCAATTTGATATTCACACTACTCCTCCAGATAGTTGCTAAAAGGAAGCTGGCCAGGGAATACCACATGACCAATCGTTGCCGGCTGCTAGAAGCGCCATGCTGAGTAAACAAACTCAGAAAACCACGTCAGAACTATTGACGATGCAGGTACTGAACGATGGCGTTGAACAGGTAGAGTACCACTAACGCGATACTGGCCCAACTTGCCGTATGCCATACCCTGGACAAGGGGCGATACACCAACGCAACAATGACCAAGCCGCTCATCAAGCTGGCAGTCATGGCCGACACGGCGTGTACGGCGCTTGCATGGGTGTAAATTGATCCGGGCCGGTAGGCAAAGTCATCAATGGCGAGGATCAACACATCGAACAAATTACTGCCCAACAGGTTGCCAAAAGCCATGTCAATCGCGCCAATGCGAATGGCGCCCCAAGTGGTGGCCAACTCGGGCACCGAAGTAGCAAACGCTATAAACAGCGTTCCAACGAAAGAGTCTGACCAACCCATCAGACGGGCTAACTCCACACCGATCATTGGCAACCATATGCCCGCTCCAGCAATTGCAGCCGAGGCCATGCCAAAGCGCATCAACGCTGCCTTCAGAGGCAATTCGGTTGGCTTCAGGTCCACTGGGTTGGTGGTGCGTTGCTCTGTAAGGTAAAGCGCCCGCATCGCAATAAGATAAATAGTCACTATGGCCAAACTGGCGAAGCTGACATGGCCGATGGAAGGCATAAGCCCCTGCTCACTCAAAAGCAGGGCTATTCCAGCCCCCGTCATCAAGATGATGCCGAAGCCTGCCGACATGACATGCCCGTGACCGGCAAGAGAGTAGATGGCGCCCTTGCGGTAACTTACATCGATCACCGCCAGAATCACCAAATTGAACACACAACTCCCCAGTGCATCGCCGACTGCAATATCGGGTGCTGCAGCCACAGTGACTGCGCTCAAACCAGTCACCAATTCCGGCAACGAGGTTACCGTAGCCACCAGAATCAAGCCAATCCAGCTGCGTGAAAGGCCCGTTTGGGCAGCAATCGCATCCCCATACCGGATAAGGTGAACTCCGGCAATGCCAATCACTCCGACACAAATTGCGAATTGCGTCCAGACTAGAGCTACAGGGGTCATCGCGCCAATGATATATCTACAGATTAGGACTAACTGAAATATCAGATCAGTAAAAAAAAAGCCCGGTCGCAGGAAAGTGACCGGGCTCGGCTTTCTTGAGCGGGACCTATAGTCCCGATTTCGTTATGCGATTACAGCTTTTGCGCCTGCATGAAGCTATCGAAACGTGCTTCGGTAAAGCGGAACCAGAGGTTCTCGTCCTTGCGGAATGCGGCGTAGTCTTCGTAGACTTTCTTCCAGTTGGGGTTCTTGGCACTCAGCTCGCTGTAGAGCGCCATGGCTTCCTTGAATGCCAGGTCCAACACGTCTTTCGGGAATGGCAGTACCTTGACCTTTTGACCCACCAGCTGCTTGAGGGCGGCTGGGTTTTTGGCATCGTACTTGGCCTGCATTTCCGTGTGTGCAAAAGCTGCAGCTGACTCGATGATGGCCTTGTTTTCCCCGGACAGGCCAGCGAAAGCCTTGTCGTTGACGAACAGGTCGAGCTGCGGACCACCTTCCCACCAGCCGGGATAGTAGTAGAACGGTGCGACCTTGTTGAAGCCCAGCTTCTGGTCATCGTATGGACCCACCCACTCAGCAGCATCAATCGTGCCTTTTTCCAGCGCCTGATAAATTTCGCCGCCAGGGATATTTTGTGGCACGCCGCCCATGCGCTCAAACACCTTGCCAGCAAAGCCACCAATGCGCATCTTCATGCCTTTGACGTCTTTGACTGACTTGATTTCCTTGCGATACCAGCCGCCCATCTGAGCGCCAGTATTGCCCATGGGGAAGTTCACCATGTTGTACTTGGCATAAAACTCGGCCATCAGCTTGCCACCGTTGCCCTGGTACATCCAGGCCGTCATCTGGCGGCTGTTCAGGCCGAAAGGAATCGCGCAACCCAATGCAAAAGTTTCGTCCTTGCCAAAGAAGTAATACGGCGCTGTGTGGGCCATTTCAACGGTGCCGTTTTGCACGCCGTCCACCACACCGAATGCGGGCATCAGTTCGCCGCCAGCGTGGGTAGTAATGGTGAACTTGCCACCTGACATTTCACCGACTTTTTTGGCAAACGTGTCAGCCGCACCAAAAATGGTGTCCAGCGCCTTGGGGAAGCTGGAAGCCAGACGCCAGCGGATGGCGGCGGCCTGTGCATGAACGGCAGGTGCAACACCGGCAGCCAGTACACCAGCAATGCCGGCGTTTTTAATTAAGGAACGACGATCCATGTAATTCACTCCGAGAGGTTGTGTTGATCAATTCGTCTGCCTTTTGGGCGCACGAAGACTGATAAGAGTCAAACGCGATTGTAGAAACGCTTTTGAGGCGCCACGGGGCGGGTTTTCCCTTGAAAAACAGCACGCTTTGCGGATAGTCAGCAAACTGAAAGCGACCTTGAAAGCCGCCTCACACGACCTGTGAAATTATTTCAGGCCACAACCTTGAGCGCGGCCCGCTGACCCTGCAGCAATGTACCAAAACGGCTGCGTACGCTGGCTTCCATGCCGGCAGCATCCAGCCCTTGCAGTGCCAGCAGTTTGGCGGGGTCTCCATGCTCGATGAAGGTGTCTGGCAGGCCGAGGCAAAGCACAGGCTTTTGAATCCCGGCGGCCTGCAGGGCCTCCAGAACCGCGCTGCCGGCGCCCCCAAACAGTGCACCTTCTTCAACAGTAACCAAAGCCTCATGGTCTGCCGCCACCTGTTGCAGCAGCTCCACGTCCAGCGGCTTGGCCCAACGCATGTTGACGACGGTCGCGTTCAGCTTTTCCGCGACTTCCAGCGCGGGGTGGAGCAAGGTGCCAAAAGCCAGAATGGCCAAGCCCGAACCCCTGCGCCGGATCTCACCCTTGCCAAACGGTAGCGATTGCAGTCCCGCCTCAACCGCAGCACCGACGCCAGCACCACGCGGATAACGCACGGCGACGGGATGATCTTGCTCGAATGCGGTAGTGAGCAGCTGGCGGCACTCGTTCTCGTCGGCCGGACAGGCCACACTGACGTTGGGAACGCAGCGCAGAAAAGGAATGTCATACGCCCCCGCATGGGTAGCACCATCTGCGCCCACCAGACCGGCACGGTCCAGCGCAAACACAACCGGCAGATTCTGGATGGCCACGTCGTGGATCACCTGGTCGTAGGCTCGCTGCAGGAAGGTGGAATAAATCGCCACGACGGGCTTCAAGCCCTCGCAGGCCAGCCCGGCGGCAAAGGTGACCGCGTGTTGCTCGGCGATACCCACGTCAAAGTAGCGGGCGGGGAAGCGTTTTTCAAATTCCACCATGCCGGAGCCTTCGCGCATGGCGGGCGTGATGCCCACCAGACGCGGGTCTTTCGCGGCCATGTCGCACAGCCACTGGCCAAACACCTGCGTGAAAGTCTGCACCGTTGGCGTGCTGGGCTTTTGCAGGCCCACCGCCGGGTCAAACTTGCCCGGGCCATGGTAGGCGACCGGGTCTGCCTCGGCCAGTTTGTAGCCTTGCCCTTTTTTGGTGACCACGTGCAGGAACTGCGGACCTTTGAGGTGCTTGATGTTTTCCAGCGTGGGAATCAGCGAATCGAGGTCGTGGCCATCGATCGGGCCGACATAGTTGAAGCCAAATTTTTCGAACAGCGTGGCGGGCACCACCATGCCCTTGGCGTGCTCTTCAATGCGCTTGGCCAGTTCAAACAGGGGTGGTGCGCCCTTGAGCACCGTCTTGCCCACGTTTTTCGCCGCAGAATAAAACTGACCGCTCATCAGTTGCGCCAGATACCGGTTAAGCGCGCCCACCGGCGGGCTGATGCTCATGTCGTTGTCGTTCAGTATCACCAGCAGATTGCAGTCAGCCACGCCGGCATTGTTGAGCGCCTCGAATGCCATGCCAGCTGTCAATGCGCCGTCACCAATCACCGCGATGGCGTGCCGGTCTTCTCCCTTGATCTTGGCCGCCAGGGCCATGCCCAGCGCGGCAGAAATGGAGGTGCTGGAGTGCGCCGTGCCAAAGGCGTCGTATTCGCTTTCCACCCGCTGCGGAAACCCGCTCAGGCCACCCAGCTGGCGCAACGAGGCCATACGGTCACGCCGCCCGGTGAGGATCTTGTGCGGGTAGGTCTGGTGGCCCACATCCCACACCACACGATCGTCAGGCGTGTTGAACACGTAGTGCAGCGCAACCGTCAATTCCACCGTGCCCAGGTTGGAGCTGAGGTGACCGCCGGTTTTGGATACGCTGTCGATCAGATAGGCACGCAGCTCCGTGGCAAGCGCGCCCAGCTGCGTACGCGGCAGTTTGCGCAAATCAGCCGGGGCATGAATGGCTTTGAGCAGCGGATAGGAAGTCTTTGACATAGTTCTTGTTGTTCTCAGTGGGCGCGATTGACCACCATGTCGGCCAGTGCGCGAAGGGCCTGTGTCCGGTCATGAGACAAGCCGCTGCCATCGAGCGCGGCCAGAGCCCTGGCCAGCAGTTCCTGAGCATGGGCACGTGAACGTTCCAGCCCCAAAATGGACACGTAGGTCGGCTTGTCCTGCAGGGCGTCCTTGCCTGCCGTTTTGCCCAGGGTAGCCGAGTCTGAAGTGACATCCAGAATATCGTCCACCACCTGAAACGCCAGCCCCATGGCCGCGCCGTAGTTTTCCAGCGCCGCTTTTTCGGCCTGAGTCGGGTTGCCGCAGGCCGCACCCATCAT
>JAABRC010000221.1 GCA_011391115.1 Candidatus Egaibacter danicus
CCATGGCCCTGTTATGGCACAGCCGCATTGAAGCACCCTGGATCTCCCAATTTGTATGACACCTCGAAGCACGTGATGGAAGGTGGCGGAAATTTCCGGGCCAACTTCGGCGTGGAACGTGAAGGCAAGAATCTGTTGGCAGAAGACGGCTCATTCTCGGTGGGGGCGGACATCACCACGGGTTATCCGGAGTTCGACCATGTCTTGCTGAAGAAGCTGGGTTGGTGGGACGACCTGACCGATGCCGAGAAAGCGGCAGCCGAGGGCAAGAACTGGAAGACCGATTTGTCGGGCGGTATTCAGCGAGTGGTCATGCAGGTGCATGGTTGTCATCCCTTTGGCAATGCCAAAGCCCGCGCCGTGGTCTGGAACTTCCCTGATGCCATTCCGCAGCACCGCGAGCCCTTGTACGGCAATCGTGCCGACCTGCAGGCCAAGTACCCTACGCATGACGACAAGAAGGCGTTTTGGCGTTTGCCGACCTTGTACAAAACCATCCAGCAGAAGAATATTGCGGACAAGGTTCACGAGAAGTTCCCGCTGGTCATGACTTCTGGCCGATTGGTCGAGTACGAGGGTGGCGGCGAAGAGACGCGATCCAACCCGTGGCTTGCCGAACTGCAGCAGGAAATGTTCATCGAGATCAATCCCAAGGTGGCGGCTGAAAAAGGCATTCGCAACGGTGAGCGGGCATGGGTTTCCACTCCGACGGGGGCACGACTCAATGTCCAGGCTTTGGTGACAGAGCGTGTGGGACCAGACACGGTGTTTATGCCCTTTCACTTCTCGGGTCGATGGCAGGGCGCCGACATGCTCGCCCATTACCCCACTGGCGCGGCTCCAATCGTCCGGGGTGAGGCCATCAATACGGCGACGACTTATGGTTATGACAGCGTGACGATGATGCAGGAAACCAAAACGACGGTCTGCAACGTCGAGAAAGCGTAAGGAGTCAGACATGGCACGAATGAAATTTGTTTGTGATGCAGAGCGTTGTATCGAATGCAACGGCTGTGTGACTGCCTGCAAGAATGAGAATGAAGTACCGTGGGGTGTGAATCGTCGCCGGGTGGTAACGCTCAACGACGGCGTACCCGGCGAGAAGTCCATTTCGGTAGCCTGTATGCATTGCAGCGACGCACCATGCATGGCCGTGTGCCCGGTGAACTGCTTCTATCGGACGGACGAAGGCGTGGTTTTGCACGACAAGGATGTGTGTATTGGCTGTGGTTATTGCTCCTATGCATGTCCTTTTGGTGCCCCACAGTTCCCCTCGCAGGGCACTTTCGGGGTGCGCGGCAAGATGGACAAGTGCACCTTTTGTGCCGGTGGCCCCGAGGAGAATGGCAGCCAGGCAGAGTTCGAAAAGTATGGGCGCAACCGCCTCGCCGAAGGCAAACTGCCCGCCTGCGCGGAAATGTGTTCGACCAAGGCGCTGCTTGCTGGCGACGGTGATGTGGTCGCTGACATCTTCCGCAACCGGGTGGTCAAGCGGGGCAAGGGCGCAGAAGTTTGGGGTTGGGGAACGGCCTATGGCACCAAACCAGCGGCAAAGGGTGAAGGAGTCAAATCATGAAGGTGCTCTTCCTGGCTCTTGTGTCTGCGCTGTTGCTGGGCGCGTGCAGTGAAAAGCCGCAGAGCAGCGGTGGTGTCAAACAGGATGCGGCACCTTTTGCGGGTACGGGTGTCGCTGCGTTCACGTCATCCGACTGGAAACCCGGTGACAAGACCAGTTGGGAGCAAAAGCTCAAGGCGCGTGCCCAATACGGACAAAACGACTACACCCGCGCCAACTGATCAAGGGGTCAACATGTTTCGCAAAATGACCGCGGCCGTGATGTTCTCCATGAGCATTTGCGGCATCACATGGGCGCAGGACAAGGTTGCACCGCAGCCGGCGGCATCCGCGAGTGCTGCGGCACCTGTGGCGCCATCCGGAGGCATTCAGAGCGCCAACATTTTTGAGATTCGGCCGGATGCCAGTGCGGATCCTGATTACGCCAAGCAGACCAATGGTGAACGCGCTAAAGTGCAGCCCGGCAACAATGCCCCCATGTGGCGTCAGATCGGTAGCGGGGTAACTGGCTACAGCAGTCTCCCCAGGAGTGAAGCGCCAGAGGCCGGCAACTTGATTCAGGGTTTCGTCAGGTACCCTGGATCAAGTCTGACGAATGCGGGTGAGGCATGGCGGCAGGTGCGCAACAACTGGATTGTTCCGTATGGCGGCTCACTGATGTTGATTGTGTTGGGTGCCATTGCACTGTTTTACTGGCGTGTGGGTGCCATCAAGCTGCATGGACAGCCTACCGGTCGCAAGATAGAGCGATTTACACCGTTCGAACGCTCTGCGCACTGGGCAAATGCCATTGCCTTCGTCATTCTGGCGATATCTGGTCTGGTGATGGCCTTCGGGAAATTCTTCCTGCTGCCTGTAATCGGTAGCACCCTGTTTGGCTGGTTGACGTATTTGTTGAAAAACGCGCATAACTTCGCCGGACCCGTCTTCGCGGTATCGCTTGTCATCGTGATTTTGACCTTCGTGCGTGACAACATGCCTGCAAAAGGGGACTTGGGCTGGTTGCTCAAGGGTGGTGGCATGTTCTCCGAGCATGAGGTGAAGTCGGGTCGATTCAACGCCGGTGAAAAGGTCGTGTTCTGGGGCGGTGTGTTTGTACTGGGTCTGATCGTTGTGGCATCCGGACTTGTCCTGGACAAGCTGGTACCGGGCCTTGTCTACGAACGCAGTACGATGCAGGTGGCTCACATGGTGCATGCCGTATCCGTCATTTTGATGATGGTTTTGTTCATGGGTCATATTTACCTTGGCACCGTGGGTACGGATGGCGCTCTGGAAGGCATGCAGACGGGTTACGTGGACGAAACCTGGGCCAGGGAGCACCATGAACTCTGGTACGACGACGTCAAGTCCGGCAAGATTCCGGCACAGCGCTCGCAGATGGCTGTATCTGGCCCAACCGCTCAAGTTTGAGGAAATTTGTATGAAAAAACCTCTGAAATCTCTTCTGTTGACCTGCAGTGGGTTGTTGTTGGGCGCTTCGGTGATGGCCAAATTGCCAGCGCTTTCTGATGAGGCCAAAGCCAAGGCGGCTGAGGCGTCGGCCAAGGCTGCGTGGAGTGGGAAGGTGGAAGCCTATCTTCTGTGCAAATCGCAAGACAAGACGGCCTCACATTTTTTCAAGACTACAAAGGCTGCTGGCAAGGAAGTGAAACAGCCACCGGCAACACCGCCTTGCGCTGATCCAGGTGCATTTGTCTATCCGCTGCCTGTTGCAGCTGCTCCAGCACCTGCCGCCGTTCCCGTTGCTCCTGCCGCAGCGCAGGCGGCAAAAAAGCCTTGATTGAATCGGTATTGCCATTTTTGACGCAAGCTCGTGCGCCACTGACGCGCGAGGTGGAGACCGTGAATCAGCATGGCGAGCGCGAGGTGGTCTCCATTCCCGCTGAACGCGCACTCACCGTTTATGTGGACAAGCGGGAGTTGGTCACGTTAATGACCTTGGGGGCTCAACCGGAGCTGCTGGTGCTGGGGTTTCTGAGAAACCAGAGACTGGTGGAGTCCGTGAGCGATATCGAGTCCATCACCGTGGATTGGGATGTGGGTGCTGCCGCCGTCAAAACCCGCAAAGGCATAGCCAACCTGGAAGAAAAAACGTCCAGACGTGTCGTTACAACCGGCTGCGGGCAGGGTAGTGTCTTTGGCGACATGATGGCTGAGATCGACTCGATCCGTCTGCCCGATGCGACCCTTACGCAGGCGCAACTCTATGGCATTACCAATGCCATCCGGCTCCAGGAGAGCACCTACAAGTCAGCCGGATCGGTTCATGGTTGTGCGCTGTTTTGTGTCGGGCCGGCTGGGCCGGACATGATGCTCTTTGTTGAAGATGTCGGTCGGCACAACGCCATCGACACCATCGCTGGCTGGATGTGGATGCAGGGCGAGGCCAACACAACCCCTGCAGACAAGGTGTTTTACACCACGGGGCGGCTGACCAGCGAGATGGTTATCAAGTCGGCCCAGATGGGCGTTCCCATCGTGGTGTCACGCAGCGGCATGACGCAAATGGGGCATGAAGTCGCGCATCGCCTGGGATTGTGTACGGTGGGGCGGGCAACCAACAAACATTTTCTCTGTTACACCGGCGCGCATCGCCTGGTGTTACAGCCTGAACTGGCGGGTGTGCGACTGCGCTCGGTTGCCTGAACGCGGGCGTCGGCTGAAACGCCGCTTTGAACCTCCCCAATTCACCAGATGGCGTGGGCTTAAGCCC
>JAABRC010000222.1 GCA_011391115.1 Candidatus Egaibacter danicus
CAGGCTCTGGACGCCACGCTCAACATCGACAAAGTCCGCACCGGTGATCTGGGCGGCAGCGCGACCACCGCAGCCTTCACCAAGGCATTGGTGAGCCGAATCGCCAGCGCTTGAGCACCGGCATCAGCAACCCCAGAAAAAGGCTGCAGCGCGGAACTACTGTTCCGGACGATCCGGGCCCTGCGTACCCTGGGCTCGCGCTGACAGGTAGGCATAGAGATCCGCTATATGGGCTTGCACGCGCGGTTCGCCTTGCCACGCCGGCATCGTGAGCGGCTCTTCCCTGCGCTGCACGATGGTTTCGACCAGGGCCGCCTGCGCGGCGCTGTCGCCCCTGGCTTGCGCCGGTGGCAGACCCCAGTCGTAACGCTTGAGCACGAGGCTCACAAATTGGCGCGAACCCATGTCACGAACCAGAGGCAGCAGGTTGGGCGCACCCGCCCCGCCAGCTGCAGCGGCCCCATGACAGCTTGCGCACCGGTCCTGGAAGACGCGCCAGCCGACATAGACCGAACCGGGTGGTTTTGACAGCCTTGCGACCTCCTGGGCAGGCTGCGCGTTCTGAAACTCCACGGCGCATCCGGCCAGCAGCAGGGCCGATGCCAGGGCGCCACCGCCCAGCTTCAGCGCCAACATCGAAAACTTCGCCATGGTCATTACCTTTCTCTTGCTCGCAGCCGCGAATCCGGCGTACCGTACAGCCCATTCTGCCTGCAACACGTGCCATTGTGACAAACCACTGCCGCGCATGCCTTGCGAAAGATCAGTGCTTTCCTCTGTTCTCCATCCCATGATGCACGGTGAAAGTTGACACACGATGTCGCTAAACTTGAAACATGGATGGGCCAATGAATGGAATTCACGTTAAAGCTGCTTGACGGTGGCGCTGGCAGTCTGGCTTCTTACCTCGCGGCACATGTGCTGTTGTGCCTGTTGCCAGCCTTCTTCATCGCCGGGGCCATGGCGGCGCTGATTCCCAAAGCCAGCATCACACGCTGGCTGGGGCGCAACACGCCAGCCTATGTGTCTTATCCGGCTGCGGCAGCGGCTGGCTCATTGCTGGCCGTGTGTTCATGCACCATCGTGCCGCTGTTTGCCGGCATCTACCGCAAGGGTGCGGGTATCGGTCCAGCCATCACCTTCCTGTTCTTCGCGCCGGCAGGTAACATCATGGCGCTGGCCTACACCGGCAGCATTCTGGGGCCACAATTTGCCGCCGCACGGGTGGTGATGTGTTTGCTGTTCGGCATCGGTATTGGCCTGCTGATGGCACTGCTGTTCTGGCGCGACGACGCCCGTCACGACGCCGAGACCGACAACCTGTTCGCCGAGCAGGCCAGCATCTCCCCGGCGGCGCTGGGCGTGCTGCTGTCACTGGTGGCGCTGCTGATCGCCGGTACCCTCAAGCTGTGGCCACTGACCGCCACCGTAGCCACCTTCAACCTGCCGCTCCCCTGGGCCGAGGCCTGGCAAGCCACTTTGTTCCAATGGGTGCCGTTTGATACCGCCAGGGGCGAAGAAGGCGTGAGTTTTCAGGGCTCCGTGCTGATTGGCTTGCTGCTGCTCATTGCCGCCACCGCCTGGAAGGGGCTGGAGAACATCACCGAGGGCGCCAACCGCTGGACCTGGGTGGCGCTGGGCCTGGCCGCCACCACCCTGCTGGTAGCGGCGCTACGCCTGACACCCCAAACCGGCGGGCTGGAAGTAGCCCTGACCGGTCGCGTGCTGGCCGTGGCGTTGTCGCTGTGGGCGGTGTGGCACTTCGCCCGCCAGCTGGCTGCGGACGACTGGCGTGCCTGGCTGTGGGAATCCTGGCGCTTCGTGAAGCAGATTTTTGTGCTGTTGGTGGTAGGCGTGTTTGTAGTAGGCATGGTTCGCCAGGTCATCCGTCCGGAATGGATTGAAAGCCTGGCTGGCAGCAACACTTTGCAGGCCAACGCCGTGGCGGTTGGGTTTGGCGTGTTCATGTACTTCCCGACACTGGTGGAAGTGCCGGTCGCGCGCATGTTCCTAGACTTGGGCATGCACCCCGGCCCGCTGCTGGCCTACCTGATGGCCGACCCCGAACTCAGCCTGCAAAGCATGCTGATGGTAGCCGCGGTGATTGGCCGCACCAAGACTGCCGCCTACGTGGGCATGGTGGCACTCTTCAGCATGGGTGCCGGCCTGATCTATGGGGCCTGGGTAGATGGTCTGGGCTGGGGACCGATGGCTCTGGCGCTGGGTCTCATTCTGGCCCTGCTGGGCGGCGCCCTGGCCTGGCTGCGTCGCCGACAGGGCACTGCCGCACCCGTTTAATTTTTTTACCCCATCCTCAGGAGAAAACCATGTTGACCGTCAAAATCCTCGGTTCTGGCTGCGCGAACTGCAAGAAACTCGAAGCTGTGGCGCGTGAGGCCGCCAGCAGTGCCCATTTGCAGGCTGAGTTCGTCAAGGTCACCAATATGAACGACATCCTGGCCTACGACCTGCTGTCCACACCGGGCCTGGTTGTCAACGACAAACTTGTCAGCAGCGGGCGCATTCCGACCGTGGCCGAAGTGCAGAAATGGCTGGTCGCTTGAGCAATGGTCAACTCTTCAGGTCGCGCTTCATTTCTTCGTATTGCGGCTTGGTGATTTCACCGCTCGCGTAGCGTCGGTCGAGTATTTCAAGGGCACTTTCGCGACGCGATTCCCGATCGCGCCCCGCTCCCCAGGAAGGACCACCCCGAATTAACAGGATCGCCAGCACGACAACGATCAACAAACCGAAGGGTATGAACCCCATGACCCCCCAACCACCGTGCCAATTTTCTGCAGAATACATAAAAACTCCTTCACGTAGGCAATGGACTCACTGAGTCATTGGTCCCGACACCATCAGACCTTGGCGCATCGCCAGCACAGACCCCTCTGCCAGGGGTATCCACGCTGAGCCCGCTTGCAGTGAATTCTGCTCCCTCATTGCAGTGGCGTGCAAGACGCCGCCGAACTCACGAATGAACGGCTGGCAGTTCCGGGTTGGGACTGGCCCTTGTGTAGCTTTACGGATATGGCTGATCACCAGCGAGGTCAGCCCCTGTGCGACGGTTGATGGCATAGCCCTCTGTAGCGATCGTTTCGCCCTTGAACGGCATCAGCAGCATGCCATCCAGCCGCGCCACTTCACGCAGATTGGTATGGCCGTGAATGCCAATGGTCATGCCCACCTGGCCAGCGCGGGGCTGCTCGCGGTAGGTGCCAAACAGGCGGTCCCACCAGGGCAAATTAAAGCCAAAGTTGGAGTTGGTTTCGTCAATTTCCACTGAATGGTGCACGCGATGCATGTCGGGTGTCACGATGACCCAACGCAGCACACGGTCCAGACCTACGGGCAGGCGGATGTTGCCGTGGTTGAACATGGCCGCCGCGTTGAGCAGCACTTCAAAAATCACCACCGCCACCACCGGCGGGCCGAGTACCGTGATGGTGGCGAACTTGATCAGCATCGACAGCACGATCTCGATGGGGTGAAAGCGCGACCCGGTGGTCAGGTCGTAATCCAGGTCAGCGTGGTGCACCCGGTGCAGCCGCCACAGCACAGGCACAGCGTGAACCATGACGTGCTGCAGCCAGATCACGAAGTCCATGGCCATCACGGCCACTGGCACCGCGAGCCAGAACGGCACCTGAAAGTGGTTCAAGATACCCCAGCCATTGGCAGCACAAAAGGCCGCGACGCCCACTGCCGCCAAGGGAAAAAGCAGCCGCAGCAGCACCGTATTGAGGACGACCAGGCCCAGATTGCTGGCCCAGCGCAAGGATTTGGACACTGTCAGGGCACGCTGAGGCGCCAGTGCTTCCCAAATGCCGACAAGGGCGAAAACGCCCAGAAAGAAGCTCAGCCTGATGCCCGGCTCGTGCGCCAGTACAAATTGTTCAAATTGCATGCCTGTCTCCATTTACCTGCTGCAAACATTTGCGCCAGATCATAACCAATCATTCAAACGGATATTAGAATGTAACCCATGAATAACCGATCTCTCAAAGACCTTTTGTATGAACAGGTCGCCCGTGTGGGCAAAGCTCTGTCCAGCCCGAAGCGGCTGGAGATCCTGGAAATGCTGGCCCAGGGTGAAAAGGCTGTCGAAACAATTTCTGCCGAAGTGGCCATCGACAACAAGCTGGCCAGTGCGCACCTGAAAGCATTGAAGCAGGCCCGCCTGGTAGCAACACGCCGGGATGGCAAGCGCATCTTCTACCGCCTCGCGGGCAGCGATATCGCCCAGTTGGGCGTGACGCTGCGC
>JAABRC010000223.1 GCA_011391115.1 Candidatus Egaibacter danicus
GCCCATCCTGATCCTGCTGATGGAGAAACTGGACATCCTGCGCGCGCCGCTGGGCCAGCGCATCCTGCGCTACGCCAGCCTGGACGACATCGCGATCTGGGGTGTGCTGGCGCTGATCCTGATGGACTGGAGCCGCATCGGAAAGCAGGTGGTGTTTCTGGTGGGTTTCATGCTGCTGGGCTGGGCGTTTCGCCGCCTCATGGCCTGGCTGGACGAGAAGGACCGCTGGTACGTCGCGCTGATCTGGCTGGCGCTGTGCGGCTTCGGCGCCGACTGGTCGGGCCTGCACTTCATGGTGGGCGCCTTTCTGGCGGGTGCCATCATGGACGCGCACTGGTTCAACCAGGAGAGGCTCGACCTGCTGCGCCACCACGTGTTGCTGGTGATGATGCCGGTGTTCTTCCTGTCCACCGGTTTGCGCACCAATTGGGCGGTCGGTGGCTTCGAGGTGTTCGCCGCGGCCGCCTTGCTTCTGGTGGTGTCGGTGGCGGGCAAGCTGATCGGTGTGCGCATCGCCGGCAAGGTGCTGGGCTGGGGCCCTGGCGAGGCGTCGCTGATCGGCTGGTTGCTGCAGACCAAGGCGTTGATCATGATCATCTTCGCCAACATCCTGCTGGACAAACAGATCATCACGAACGAAACCTTCACCGCGCTGTTGCTGATGGCCGTGGCGAGCACCATGCTGACCGTGCCGATGGTGGCGCCGAAGCTGCGGCGGCTGGGTCAGGCTTTGGGCTGACCTTTTTCACTGGCCCGCTTCTGTTCGCCTGTATCTCCCTTAGGCTCTCGGCCATGCGGGCAGGGGCAAGTGGTGTGACGAAACTTTTGAGCGAACAGCAGGCACGACCTCACGACTTTGGGGAAGATGGCGGCATCCCCGGGCGCAGGCCCCATTCGCCGTTGCCACAGAGGGGGTTCACCCGCCCGGTGTTGACGAGAGCGCGGTTGTGAGCCCGTCCTTCCGACGGCGAGCGTGGGCCGGAGAACGGAAGTGACGCCATCGGCCTGCACGAGGTGCAGGCATGAAACCATGGGCACAAGGTGTCAACGTTGCAGGTTGGATCCTGAGAGTTGTGCTACTACAAGTTTTAGCGGCACAAATAGGCACAAACAAAAGCCCCAAACGGGTGTACCGATCAGGGCTTTTGTTCTCCGAGCGTCGAAACCGCTCAGCGGGAACCTGGTGGAAAGAACCTCAGCGGACCATGGGCTCAGTGGCCAGTTCGCGTGGGGCCAGTTGCTGTTGCACCCGTTGGGCTTCATGGAGTGAATGGCCCACAGCAGTTTTCGCGGCGCCATCGACACTCATTTCGGACAGGGACATCGGTTCATGTCGAAACGCGAGGGTGTGGCCATCCTTGCTCAGGTGCACGCCTACCGGAGGACCCTTATCGCCATGCTGGGCGCAATGAGCGATAACGCCGGCACAAATCCGGTCCAGTTGTTCAGGGTCCAAACGAGAGGTGATGGCTGGTCCCAGAAGGTCTTTGGCCTGTTCGAGAGCAGAGCGTTGCTGCTGTGAAAAGCCATTGATGGGCGGTGTCTCCGAGCTGGCCATAGCCGGTCGAGGTGCTTGAAGCGTGTCGCTTGCGATCCGCGACCGGGCATCAAAGTCGGCGCTGAAGTCCACACGCTTACCGGCATGAGGGCCTTCGTCCATCGGAACACCATTTCCCACCAGACTGAACGACCCATCAGAATTATTGACGATGTTGATGTCTGCAGACTGCACATTGTCCCAGTCGATGTTTCGATGCAGTGCACCGCCATCTCGGGAGTTGAGCACGGCCCAGTTCTCTGAGTAGTACTCGTTGTAGGTGGTGTTTCTCGCTGTAGATGGACTCAAACCACCGTAATAGGCCGCCCCTTGACGCATGGCTTGAGCATCAAAACCTGCCCATTGGGAGCTTGAATCGGCCAATCGACGGGTCGCGACGTCGGCGCTGACACCAGCCGCATTCGCAGTAGCGTCCAGCGTGGACTGGATGCTAGCTCCCGACCACATGGTCCCGCCCAGTTGCTTGGCCACAATGTATTCAGCGGTGATGGCAACACCCTCCCCGTTCAGCCCGAGCCGGCCTGCCTCGTCGGGTGACCGTGGCGTCTGGCTGCGGTCCTGGACGACGGCGTGACCACCCTCGTGACCCAACATCGACACGAACTTGCCCAGGTAGCTTGGATCGGTAGGCTCGCCTCTGGCGTTGACTGCAGGGAACAAGCCGGTGCCGATGAAGATATCGCCGCTCCCAGGTTGATAGTAGGCAGATCGAGGGTTGGCTGAGTTCGCATTCACGGTGTCTCCGCGCGCGGCCAGCTGCGTCAACATGTCAA
The DNA here is from genome assembly GCA_011391115.1 of Candidatus Egaibacter danicus. The sequence continues at coordinate 2,332 of JAABRC010000223.1, forward strand.
CCAAAAAGGGGGATCGATTGACTTGCTCAAGAATCGCCGGGTAGGCGGGCTGCCGCCGAAACTCCTCCGAAAACACAGACTCCGGAACACTGGGAAGGGCTGCGGTGGCCATTTGAGATCCTTAAAATTGCCGAAATGAGCGACAGGGGTCAGCGAAGTTCCTGATTGCCGAAAACCGTGCTAACGGTGCCGTCACCATTGATCTGGGCATTGAATTCCACCGTCGATGAGCCGGACCTCCAGGTCCAGGACAGATCCTGATTTCCCAAGGGGTGCTTGGTATCACCGCGTTTCACAATCGGTTGCGGAGAAACAGGGATCTGCCCTGCTTCCGGTTTCGGGTAATTGGAGGCACCGCTCGCCTGTTGGGCGACGATATCGACTTTTTTCTGAGGGACACCCAGCAAAGAAGTCAAGTCGTCCGCTGAAAGCGATGTCAACCCCCAAGGGCTAGGGCCTTGCAGGCTGAATCCAAAACCGCCTCCAGTCTGCGCCCTGGTCAGATTCAGTTTGGTTGTCCCAAACACCAGGTCTTCGCGCTGCACGCCCGCCTTCAATGGGCTCGGCACAGAAGTCCTTTGATGGGCGCCAAACCATTTCTGTAAAGAAGCATCATCGAAAAAGCTGCTCTTGAGCATCTGCTCGGATTTGAGACCAGCAACCAGCTGAGAAACGACCTGTTTGGCGGTGGGGGCGGATGCGTTCATGGCGGTTTTGGATGGAACAGAAGAAGACCCATGGGCAGCAGTTTGTGCTGATGGTGTGGCGGCGCACGCCAAGAGCAGCGACCCTGAAGACGCTGCAAGGAGAAGGCCAATCAAAGTTTTTAGGGTGGGCATGGAGCGTGGGCGTTTATGGCTATAGGCGGAAAGAGTTTAGCGTCGAAATTTGTTCACCACACCACAACGCCCAGCCAGCGAAAGACGGCCGCATTGCCGTTGGACAACCCAAGAGGTCAGGTGTCCGGGCAGCCCACCCGCTCCACCGTGATCGCACCCATCACCGTCACACCCCTGGCCGCGTTGTCACCGCCCCAGACCGTGGTGCCGCCCGAGGCCGAGGCCAGGCGTGCACGGCAGTGCAGCTTGATGTCCATGCCCCCCATCACGTTGACGGCCGAGCGCAGGCAGTACCAGCCGTTGGGGTTGAGCAGCTGAATCTCGGAGGCGCCCATCACGTTCACCCCCGGGTTGACCAGGATCAGCGCGGGCGTGTCGGTGACCTCGCGGTCGGCGGTGCTGGGCCCGCGACCGAAGACCTTCACCGAGGTGGCCAAGGTTCGGTAGGTGGGGCGGCTGCCGAAGGGGTGGTTGTCGCCCCAGGCCTGCAGGCAGGCTTCGAGGGCGGGACTGTCGCCCTGGGCTTGCGCCAGACCGTTGCCCAACAGCCCAATAAGGAGCACCGCCATGTGCCGTGAAAAACCAAGATTTGTCATGCGCTGAACTCCTTGCCGCCTGGGCGGCGATGGCGCGTTCAGATCATCGCGCCGTTGATCGAGATCACCTGTCCGGAAATGTAGCCCGCCTGATCGGACGCGAGAAAGGCCACGAGGTCGGCCACCTCTTTCGGCTGACCGACACGCTGCATCGGCACCAAACGCTTGACCATGTCCGCATCGAACGCGCCTTCGATCATGCTGGTAGCGATCAAACCGGGCGCCACAGCGTTGACCGTCACGCCCCGGCTCGCCAGCTCCAGCGCCAGCGACTTGCTCGCGGCGTGCAGGGCACCCTTGGCGGCCGAGTAGTTCACCTGCCCCCGGTTGCCCGCCACGGCAGCGACCGACGATATACTGATGATGCGGCCACAGCGGGTGCGCATCATGGGCATGGTCAGCGGCTGGGTCACGTTGAAAAAGCCGTTGAGGGACACATCAAGCACGCGGTCCCACTGCTCGCCGCGCATGCCGGGGAACACCG
>JAABRC010000224.1 GCA_011391115.1 Candidatus Egaibacter danicus
CGGCTCATCGGCGTGGATCTGGTGGATCCCCGTGACGTGGACCCCGGCATCGAATACCACCAGGCCGATCTAGCGAAGTTACCGGTGGCAGACGGATCCGTGGATCTGGTGATCTCCAGATCGGTTTTTGAGCATCTGGTTGATCCAAAGAGTGTGTACCGCGAAATCCACCGCGTGCTCAAGCCAGGCGGCCGGCTGATCTTTCTGACAGCCAACATGTGGGACTATGGTACAGCCATCGCGCGTTTTGTGCCCAACCGCTTTCACGCCGGGATTGTTCATGCGGTAGAGGGCAGGCCGCGGGAGGACACCTTCCCCACGGCCTACAAGACCAACTCGCGCAATGCCGTTGACCAACTGGCCCAGGGTGCCGGATTTCGAGTTCAGGGTTTTGACTACCTGAATCAGTATCCGAACTACTTCATGTTCAATGCGGCCCTTTTTCTGGTGGGAGTCGCGTACGAGCGACTGACATCTGCCGTCCCATGGCTGAAGCATCTCAGGGGATGGATCCTCGTGACGCTGGCAAAACCCTGACAGACCTATGTGGCAACGGCTTCTGGCCCGTTGCCAATCGAAACAATCATTCCTGAATTTGCAATTTACGGGGGTATCGTGAACAAGTTAAAAGTCGGTCTAGTGGGGGCGGGCAACATTGCCAGAGCGCATGCGGCGGCCCTGCGTGAACTGGGACAAACCGAATTACTCGGTGTATTCGATGTGAACACGGCAGCGGCTCATGCACTCGCCCGGGAGTTCTCAATTCCGCGTGTGTTCGGCTCGCCGGAAGAGATGAATTCGGCGAGACTGGACTGTATCCATGTGCTGACCCCCCCGGATTTTCACTTTGTGAGTGCCGAACCTTTCGTGCGCGCTGGCACGAACATCATGCTGGAGAAGCCCGTTGGCGTCAGCAGCGCCGAATGCGATGCCTTGAGGACGATGGCAGCTCAGTCTGGAGCGCTCATTGGAGTGAATCAGAACCTTGTCTTCAACCCGGCGCATGTACAACTCAAGGAGACCATTCAGTCTGGTCGCCTGGGAAAGCCTAGATACCTCGACTACATCTATGAAGTGCCTCTTCGGCAACTGGCTGCCCGGCAGTTCGGTCATTGGATGTTTCGCAAACCCCTGAACATCTTGCTGGAGCAGGCCGTGCACCCGTTGTCGCAGGTGCTCGATCTGGCAGGCTCCGTGAAGGAGCTGGCGATGCTGGCTGAGGATCCGGTCGAAATTTCCCCCGATGTCGGCCTGCACAACGCCTGTCAGGTATCGCTTCAATGCGAACGCATGCCTGCCCACATGCGTTTCCACGTTGGCGCGGAGTTCACGATATGCCGAATGACGGTGGTGTGCGACGACGGCGTTGCCGTGGCCGACATGTTTGCCAATCAGTTTCATACATTGCAACGCACCGCCTACATGGAGCCTGTTGATGCATGGCTGTCTGCCCGCACCACCGGACGGCAGATCACCTCTCAAGGGTTCGGCGTGCTGCGCGACTATGTGTTGGCCATGGCCAGATTGAGGCCGCGTTCGGACGCCTTCTACCTGGGTATGAAGGGCAGTATTGAGGCGTTCTACAACGATCTGCAGTCTAATCACAAACCTCGCATCGACCTTGAGTTCGGCGCCGAACTGGTGGCTGTGTGCGAAAACATGGCTGCTGCGTTCAAGCCATTGCCAACCAGGGCGGTCGTCGTTCTCGATCCGTTACCCATGGGAGACCTCGTCGCCGTGCTCGGTGGCACCGGGTTTATAGGTTCGCATACCGTAAGGGCGCTTCTTAACAAGGGCTACCGCGTTCGTGTGATGGCGCGAGGCATCAACAACCTGCAGCCAATCTTCAGCCGGCCAGGCGTTGAGCTTGTGCGTGGGGACGTCAAGAATCGGGCTGATCTTGAACGCGCGATTAGCGGCGCTTCCTATGTCATCAATCTGGCACATGGCGGTGGAGGTCCTAATTTCGAGGCCATTCGCGCAGCCATGGTGGACTCCGCTGTCATGGTGGTCGAGGTGTGCAGGGCGGCTGGTGTTCGGAGACTGGTGCATGTGGGATCGATCGCCAGCCTGTTCCTGGGCGACGCAAGTCAGACCATCACGGGATCGACCCCGCCGGATCCGCGTCCCGAGACGCGCAACGACTACGCGCATGCGAAAGCGCTGGCAGACGAGGCGCTGCTGGGCATTCACCGTAGCACGGGTTTCCCTGTCGTTCTCTTGCGTCCTGGCCTGGTGGTCGGCTCGGGCGCCTCGCCGTTTCACGGTGGCCTTGGGTTTTTCAACAACGACCAGCACTGCATCGGGTGGAACGATGGCCGCAATGCCTTGCCCTGGGTGCTCGCTACCGACTGCGCAGCGGCAATTGCCAGCGCCATCGAGGCGCCCGACGTGGCCGGACGGGCGTTCAATCTGGTGGGTGATGTTCGTCCCAGCGCGCGCGAGTATCTGCGACAACTGTCCAGCACCACCCATCGGCCACTCAAGTTCGTGCCTTCATCGCCCACCGGCCTCTGGCTGGCGGAAATGGGCAAGTGGATCATCAAGCGAGCCACGGGCCGTTCAGTGCCGCGACCCTTCAAGCGCGACCTGCTGTCTCGTGGCTTGGTCGCTCGTATCGACTGTTCGGACGCCAAGAAGTATCTGTCCTGGCAGCCCGTGCCCGACCCGGTTGAATTTCACCGGCAGGCCATGGCGGTACACGCCAACCAATGGGCGTCATGAGCGTGGGACAGCCGCGTCATCCGCGTGTTCTGATGCACGCATTCTCGACCTTCAAGCTGGGCGGGCCGCAGGCGCGTTTTGTTCAACTTGCGAATGAGCTGGGGCCCGACTACCACCATATCGTCGTCGCCATGGACAACTGTTTTGATGCGGCGGACCGGCTTGACCCTTCCGTTCAATGGCAGACTCGAAATCTCGATGTGATCAAGAGTGGCGCGCTGGCCAATCGCGGCACCTTTCGCAAAATCCTGCAACAGATGCGTCCCGACCTGCTGATCTCCTACAACTGGGGAGCAATCGAGTGGGCCGCCGCCAACTTTCCGCGTGTTGTGCCTCAGGTGCACGTCGAGGATGGCTTTGGCCCCGAGGAGGCTTCGCGTCAGCTGCCTCGGCGCGTGTGGATGCGTCGCATCCTGCTGGGTTGGCACCGCGTTCCGGTGATTGTTGCATCGCGAAATCTTGAGCGGTTGGCGCGTGAGGTCTGGCGCTTGCCAGGCAGGCGGGTGAGTTTTCTGCCCAACGGGGTGGATGTTCCTGCACAGCGTGTGGTCGATCTGCCGGGCTTCTCCAATCGCCCTATCCGCATCGGTACGGTGGCTGGGTTGCGGCCTGAGAAGAACATCGCGCGGTTGATTCGGGCCTTTGCCGCCACGCGGGCGCTGCGCCCAGCGCGACTGATCGTGGTGGGCGAAGGGCCGCTGCGTGCCGAACTGCAGGCGCTGGTGAACGAGCTGAACCTGGACTCCGATGTGGAGTTCACGGGCTACCTTGCAGACCCCTCGCAAAGACTGAAGGAATTTGACCTGTTTGTGCTCTCGTCCGATACCGAGCAATTGCCGATTGCGATGCTGGAGGCGATGGCAACGGGCATGCCTGTGGTGGCCACCCGTGTGGGTGATGTGCCCGAAATGCTGGCGGACGTTTCGCCGCAGATGCTTTGCGCCCCCGAGGACGCGGCGCTGCAGAAAACACTCGCCCTGGCCATTGAGCAGATGAACCTTTGGCCGTTGTGGTCCCAAGCGGGACGCGACAAGGTCCTGCGCTCATACTCCAAGCCCCGAATGCTCGATGGCTGGAGAAAAGTGTTTGACGGTGCCGGGCACGGCACCCATTAACCCGTTTGCCCCCCATTTGAAGCTTCTGGCCATGCGTGTACTACATGTTCTCGATCACTCCATACCTCTGCACAGCGGGTACACATTTCGCACGGCTGCCCTGCTGCGCGAGCAGCGTGCTCTGGGCTGGGAGACTCACCATCTGACGTCGCCCAAACAGGGGGCCTGCCAGGAGGCTGTGCAGTCTGTCGATGAACTGGTGTTTCATCGCACGCCACCGGTACCTTCGGTGGCACGAAACTGGCCTGTGGCGGGTGAACTCCTGCTCATGAAGCAGCTTGGCCGACGGATTGAAGAAGTGGCCTGCCAGGTTCGCCCGGACCTGATCCATGCCCATTCGCCGGTCCTCAATGTGCTGCCTGCCATCCAGGCCGGACGCCGTCTGGGCATTCCAGTGGTCTAT
>JAABRC010000225.1 GCA_011391115.1 Candidatus Egaibacter danicus
CCTCATGCGGGCGGCGGGCTCCTCACAGGATGAGCAGCAAACCGAATATGAGCATGGCCGCCAGAAGCCGCCTCGCCAGGCGTCGGGGCGAGGCCGCAACAGGGGAAATGCCGGGGGGCGTCAAAGTGGCCCTGGCAATTTTTCAAACGGAAGTCCTCCAGGGCCGGGTCGACGTGCTGGAGGCGGGCAAGGCGATGCCCAAGGCATGGATGGAGGACGCAACAGTCGCGGTGGCCGTGTAGATCGTGCCGATCGTCCCAATACGGACGGACAGCCGGACCCGATGAAAACCGCCTTTGGCTACATAGGCGCAGATAGCTTCACTCGGCAGCGACAAGGTGCTGGAAACGGCCAACGTCGCGGCAGTGGTGGCGCTGGAGGTGGGGTTGGCGGCAACCGCAGGGGTGGCCGCAACCGCTAGTGACTGTCCGGGACGGGTTGGGTAAAGCTATCTGATTTCAACCTATCGTCAATTCCCAAGGCCCATAAGGGAACTTGGCAGCTAAAATATAAGGCTTTGCCAAAACGGCAAAAATTACTTCATTTCAGGATTTCAAATGACTATCGAACGCACACTATCCATCATCAAGCCAGACGCCGTTGCGAAAAATGTAATAGGTCAGATCTATGCCCGTTTCGAGTCTGCCGGATTGAAAATTGTTGCTGCCAAGCTGGTACAGCTGTCTCGTGCTGACGCCGAAGCTTTCTACGCGGTTCACAAAGACCGGCCTTTCTTCAAGGATCTGGTGAGCTTCATGATTTCTGGTCCTGTCATGATTCAGGCTCTGGAGGGTGAAGGTGCGATTTTGAAGAATCGTGATCTGATGGGTGCGACTGATCCCAAGAAGGCTGCTCCAGGCACGATCCGTGCAGATTTTGCAGACAGCATCGATGCCAATGCTGTTCATGGATCTGATGCAGCAGAAACCGCCGCTGTGGAGATTGCTTTCTTTTTCCCCGGCATGAACATTTATTCACGATAACCGATGAGATGACGGTCAATTTACTCGATTACGACCTCGAGGGCTTGGCCGCGTTTTGTGATCGGCTGGGTGAGAAGCGCTTTCGCGCGACCCAGCTGTTCAGGTGGATACATCAAAAAGGAGCCTCCAGTTTTGATGAAATGACGGACCTTGCCAAAGCCCTGCGTGACAAACTCAAGGCGTCGGCGTGTGTCCAGGGTCTGGAAGTGACCGCACAGCACATTTCATCGGACGGCACCATCAAGTGGCTGTTCGACGTGGGTGGTGGTAACGCCATCGAGACCGTGTTCATTCCTGAGGACGACCGCGGCACGCTTTGCGTGTCATCACAGGCGGGCTGTGCCGTAGCGTGCAGGTTTTGTTCAACCGGGCACCAGGGTTTCAGCAGAAATCTCACCACTGGGGAAATTGTTTCCCAGTTGTGGTTTGCGGAACGTTTCCTGCGTCAACATCTGGGGCGGCAGGACCGCGTCATTTCTAATGTCGTGATGATGGGAATGGGTGAGCCGCTTCAAAACTATGCTGCGCTGATCCCGGCCTTGCGCGTAATGCTGGATGACCATGGCTATGGTCTGTCCCGTCGACGGGTCACGGTGTCGACTTCAGGTGTGGTTCCCATGATTGATCGGCTCGCCGTGGACTGTCCGGTTGCGCTGGCTGTTTCCTTGCATGCACCCAATGATGCGTTGCGCGACAACCTTGTGCCGTTGAACCGCAAATACCCCATTGCGGAGTTGCTGGATGCCTGTCATCGATATCTGGAGCATGCGCCCCGTGACTTCATTACCTTCGAGTACTGCATGCTGGATGGTGTCAACGATCAACCAGAGCATGCACGCGAGTTGATTGAACTTGTTCGCGTTCGCAACAAGGGTACCGCGTGGTGCAAATTCAACCTGATCCCGTTCAACCCATTTCCGGCCTCCGGATTGACACGCTCACCTTCAGCTCAGGTGATTGCCTTTAGCCGGATATTGGGCGAAGCGGGCATTGTGACTACCATCCGCAAGACACGCGGTGACGACATTGATGCCGCATGTGGACAACTGGCGGGAGATGTTCAGGACCGTACGCGAGTCGGTGAACGTATCGCCCAGCAGCGAACGGTGATGCTCCGGCCGGTGGCCGCTTTTGATACTGTCCCAGGAAAGAGTTGACTCATGAATAGTTCGCGTCTGTCAATCGTGATTCCCATACGGTTTGGGCTTTGGCTGGGCCTGATGGCTGCGAGCCTGTCCATTCTGACGGGCTGTGCGTCAAATCAGGAGAAGGCCAATCAAGCTGCCGCCAGAGCGGATTTGGTGACCGAATCGGATGAGCCGGATGTGCGCAGGAGAGCGCGTATTCGCCTGGAACTGGCGGTTGGCTATTTTGAACAGGGCCAGACAAATATCGCTCTGGACGAACTGAAACAATCCATCGCGACCGATCCCAATTGGTCGGAACCTTATAACCTGCGTGGGCTTGTGTACATGCGCCTCAATGAGCTCAGGCTGGCCGAAGACAGTTTTCAACGGGCACTGCAAATCAGCCCGCGTGAAGGCAACTTTTTACACAATTATGGCTGGCTGACATGCCAGCAAGGCCGGTATGCTGAATCGACGCAGTTGTTTGGCCAGGCTCTGGCCAACCCTGCCTACGTTGAACGCGCCAAAACCTGGATGGCCCAAGGCTTGTGTCAGGTAAAAGCGGGTTTTCGGGCGGAAGGAGAGGCGAGTCTTCTTCGGTCTTATGAACTGGATCCCCGCAACCCTATCACCGGTTATAACCTTGCCCTTCTCCTTTTTCAGCGCGGAGATTTCGTCAGGGCACAGTTTTATGTTCGACGTTTGAACAACAGCGATCTTGCGAATGCAGAGTCTCTCTGGCTGGGTATCCGGGTGGAGCGCCGGATGGACAACCTCGAAGCCATGCAGCAGCTTGCAGGGCAATTGAAAAGACGCTTCGCACAATCGCCGGAGGCGGCAGCTTACGAACGGGGTGCATTTGATGAGTGAGAGCAGCCCTTTCATGGATATCGATCAGGCCAATTCTGTGCAGTCTAATCCTCAAGTTTCCGCGGGAGCCCTGCTTCGGCAGGCGCGGGAGGCGGCTGGCCTGCATGTTGCTGCTCTGGCGGTTTCCCTTAAAGTCCCGGTCAAAAAACTGGAGGCACTTGAAAGCGATCGCCTTGATTTGTTGCCGGATGCAGTTTTTGCCCGTGCGCTTGCGTCCAGCATGTGTCGCGCTCTGAAAGTCGATCCGGCGCCAATCCTGGAGCGCTTGCCCCTGAATGCGGCGCCGCGTCTACAACCGGTCGAGCAGAACATTAACACCCCGTTTCACGCTCCCGGCGAACGGGTACACAGTTCTGCCCTGGACAAACTGTCCAAACCGGTTGTTTTGGTGGTGTTGGCCCTGCTCGTAGCAGCCTTGATCATGATCCTGTTTCCTTCGATCAAGACAGACGGAGACGCTCAGGTCTCGATGCCTGCTCAGAAAGCAGTTGAGCCCGTTGCCACGCCGGCCATTGCTGAAACTCCAGCAGTGGCTGCCAGACCATTCCTTGAAGTACCTGCTGCCTTGCCGCAAACTTCAGCCAGCGCTGTGGGACCTCTTGCTTCTGCGCCGGGGGTTACGGTTAGTGAGGTGCCAGTTCCCGGTGCTTCGGCGGCAACACCTTTCACAACCAATGTTGTGGCGCCGACTCAGGTGAACGGCTTGCCTGGGGGGCTGGTTGTACTGAAAGCCAAAGGAACCTCCTGGGTTGAAGTAACGGATGGAAATGGCGTTGTTCAGGTGCGCAAGACCCTGGCGGCGGGTGAGGTCATTGGAGCGTCTGGCACCCTGCCTCTGTCGGTTGTGGTGGGACGAGCAGACAACACGGAAGTTCAGGTGCGCGGTAAAGACTATGACCTGAGCCGCATTGTCAAGGACAACGTTGCAAGGTTCGAGGTGAAGTAGTGGATTCCTGTCTCCCAATTGATGTGGCGGCGCCCAAGGCGCGGCGCTCCAGGCAAGCCAGTGTGACGTGGGGTCCCAGAATCGTGACTCTGGGTGGCCGGGCACCCGTTCGCGTTCAATCGATGACCAACACCGATACCGAAGATGCTGTGGGGACCGCTATTCAGGTCAAGGAATTGGCGTTGGCCGGGTCGGAGATGGTTCGTATCACGGTCAATACGCCAGAGGCTGCGCAGGCAGTGCCTTACGTTCGGGAGCAACTGGACAGGATGGGCATTGACGTTC
>JAABRC010000226.1 GCA_011391115.1 Candidatus Egaibacter danicus
GGGGTGGGCGTGTGGTTCGAGTACACGACGTGCGCGACACCGTCGAAGTGTTGGCGGTGTGGGCCGCCATGCAGGCCTCAGCAGCATAGATTTCCTGACCTGCTCCCGGGTCGCGATTTACAATTTGAGACAACTAAGGTGTCATAAAATAATTCAATGATCGGATTTTTATAATACACAAGTTACAATATTCAGCAATAAAACTGATTTTCAGGAGGAAGCGGCCGCACCCCGGCGCTCGCTCTGGTCATCGTTGCTGACACCTGTGTGGCAGTGCGCTGGTCCAGGGCATGGTGCGTTTGCCGTTGATGGTTTCAATGCTGGATTGCCCCGATCTGTCGGTACCCCATGAAGTGATGCTCCACGTGGTTCAAGTGGAGTCGTCACGCAATCCTTTCGCCATCGGCGTCGTGGGTGGTTATCTTGCCAGTCAGCCCAAAAGCCTTGTAGAGGCACTGGCCGCGGTTCGGCAGCTGAAAGAAGAGGGCTACAACTTCTCGGTCGGTATTGCTCAGGTCAATCGCTACAACCTGGCGAAATACGGCTTGAATACCTACGCTGAAGCGTTCGATGTTTGCTCGAGCCTCAAGGCGGGTTCCCGCATTCTTCGCGAGTGCTACGACCGCGCCCAGGACTGGGGAAAAGCCTTCAGCTGTTACTACTCCGGCAACTTCGCCACCGGTTATGAACACGGCTACGTGCAGAAGATCTTTGCGTCCATGCGCAAGGTTCAGTTTGCCCTTGTGGCTCAAGCCGCACCAGTCAGGATCATTCCCTACAACAACCCGCGAAAACCAGCGCGGGACGACAACGTGCCCCTGGGCAGCGAAGGTGCTGCAACCGCAGCACCGTCCGGGCAGGCCACTGCTTATCCAGAGCCGTACGGCATCCGCAAATACCAGCCTTCGACGCCGTTGTCCGTGACGGCGGCCGCGCTGGCCAACGCCCAGGCGCTCTCGCAGCGGCTGCCGACCAGCGGCACCGGCATCGAAACGGCAGAAAGCCGTCCTGCCATACCCGTCCCTGGACCGGGCGCCGTCACGGCGGGAGCGACAAAGCCTTCATCAGGCGGCCTGTACAACATCCCGACCCAAGTGGTCGGCGTCAATGGCGATCCCTATCAAACGCGATTGCTGCCGACCACCACTGTGAGCTTGCCCGCAGAACAACTTCCATTGCCCGATTTGAATGCCCCTTTGGCATCTGGAGCAGGTGGCACAAGCAAGCCTCAAAAATTCAGTGCAACCGGCGCCATGGCCGCCCGCAAAGGCGGCAGCTTGTTGCACGCCACCGAGTCTTCAGGGAAACCTGAAAACGCCGTTGGCGACCCACCCCGGGTCGGCGACGTCAGTCCCGGGTTGCAGAGCAAACCATCATCTTCAGACAAGTCTTTCGTTTTTTAATCAGGAGTAAACCGTGAATTGGCAATTTAACCAACAGGGAATCGAAAACAAAACAGTGCTTTCACTGGTGCTTTTTTTCGTGGTGATGATGCTTTCCGTTGATGTGTATGCCCAGGCGGCTCCGGGAGGTGCAGGTGGCTTTAAGGGTGCTTGTGACAACGTGGTGTTGTTTTTCCAGAACTTTGAAACTTTGTTGAAGGCCGTTTCGGTGTTGGTGGTTACCGTAGCAATTGTGTTTGCTGGGTATCAAATCGCTTTCGCTCACAAACGACTCTCCGATGTGGCCCCCGTTCTTATCGGTGGTCTTTTGATCGGTGGTGCGGCAGCTATCGCAGGTTGGTTTACCGCGGGGTGGACTGGTGGTGCCACTACTTGCTGATTTTTGTCAGAAATTCCCTCGGGCAAGAATTATGGGGTCGATTTGAAAAAAGATGTCTTGTTCCGAGGATGCACCCGCCCAGCGATGATTTTGGGTGTCCCCTACATCCCATTTCTCGTCGGTGCGGGATTTCCGCTTTTGTTGTCCATGTATTTTTCATTGTATCTTTTGTTGTTGATTCCCTTCAGCATTTTCATCATGCGTTTCATGACGAAAAAGGATGAAATGATTTTTCGCCTGATCGGATTGAATCTGGCTTTTCGTTTTTTTCCAAAAAATCAACAACAAAATGGTGGAGCCTGGGTGTTCGGACCATCAAAGTATGCCAAAAATGCAACCAAAGTGCGTGGCTATGAGGACTGAAATGCTGTGGCAATCATGATCAATTTCAGTTGTAGTTGACTCAAACCCCTGATATGTTTTCCCCCGACGCTGATTACAGCAATTTCATCCCCTTCAGCACCCATGTGGATACCCACGTGGTGAAGTCGCGTGAGGGGGACTACATGATCACCTGGCTCCTGAGCGGGTTTCCGTTCGTGGGCCGAGAGGACTGGGAGCTGGAGCACCGTCACAAGACCTTCAACAGTCTGTTGCAAAGCCTGCGCGCGCCGGATTTCGAGAACATTGCCTTCTGGGCGCACGACGTGCGGCGGCGTCGGCCGATCAAGGCCGAAGCCAGCTTCCCACACCGGTTCAGTCAGGCACTTCACCAGAGCTACATGGAGCGCTTGTCCAGCAAACGCCTGATGCAGAACGAGCTGTATCTGACGATGATTTACCGTCCAGTGGTCAGTGGAAAGCGATTTGCGGCCATTTCCAGGGACGTGGAAGTCCTGCGCCGCGAGGAAAAGGCCTACCTCGAAAAAATCTACGAACTGGTGGGCAATGTTGAGGCGCTGCTGCAGGACTATTCACCGTACCGGTTGGGCTTGTATGAAAGCATCCACAAACAGGTGTTCTCCGAAAATCTGGAATTTTTCGGTTATCTGGTGAACCACGTCGATGAGCCGGTACCTGTGTTGCCTGCACCGATCTACGACTATTTGCCGACGAGCAAACACATGTTTTCAACGGGCAGTGGCGATTTTGCGATTCGCACGGCCAACGGTGATAACTTCTATGGTGCAATTCTCAACATCAAGGAATATGCAGACAGCTCTTGGCCGGGTATTTTGAATGGCCTGAAGTATCTGGAGTTTGAGTACATCGTCACACACTCTTTCACACCCATGAGTCGTTACGCATCCATGAAGGCGCTGGAGCGGACCAAAGGTGCAATGCTTTCATCCGAAGACAAAGCGGTCAGTCAAATCGTTGAATTGGATTTTGCGATGGATCAACTGGCTTCCGGGAACTTTGTTCTGGGGCAGTACCATTTCAATATGGCTGTCTTTGCATCGGGCCAAGAGGAGTTGTACAACAACATTTCTCAAGCGCGGGCTCAGTTGTCTGGCGCCAGCTTCGTGACAGTGAAGGAAGATGTGGCAATTCCTGCCGCGTTCTATGCACAGCTGCCTTGTAATTGGCGCTTCCGGCCGCGAATTGCCAACCTGAGCTCGCTCAATTTCCTGGGTTTGTGCCCGTTGCACAACTTTGCCACCGGGAAACCCCATTTCAATCCATGGGGCCCTTCTGTCAGTATTTTACAAACGCTGAACAATCAGGCATACCATTTCAACTTTCACGCCACCAAGCCTCACGAATATTCGCTTGGCGAAAAGGCCATTGGCAACACGATGGTCATTGGCAAGTCTGGCACCGGCAAAACCGCGCTGATCAATTTCCTGCTCGCACAGGTGCAGAAAATCCAGCCCGAGCCGACCATCTTTTTCTTTGACAAAGATCGTGGTGCTGAGATCTTTATTCGGGCTTGCGGAGGTCGCTACTTCACGCTCGAAAAAGGGCGCCCGACCGGGTTCAACCCCCTGCAATGCGAGAACACGCCAGAGAATGAACAGTTCTTGGTCGAACTGCTGCAGACCTTGTGTGGAAAAGACAAATATTCACCGTCAGAGCAGGAAGACCTGATCCGCGCTGTACGTGCCATTCTTGACACGCCGCTGCACTTACGGACCATGACCAATCTGCAGAAGAGCCTGCCCAACATGGGGGAAAACAGCCTCTTCGAATGCATCTCGGTCTGGTGCAAAGGTGGCCCGGCTGCCTGGGTGTTTGACAACCCCGGGGACAACATCGATTTCTCGGGCTCCAACATCATTGGTTTCGACTACACCGAGATCATCGAAGATGGCAAAACCCGCGAGCCCATCATCCAGTATTTGCTTCACCGCATGGAGAGCCTGATCGATGGTCGGCCGTTCATCTACGTGATGGACGAGTTCTGGAAAGTGTTGGAAGGCAAGGGCGGGTTGAAGGATTTCGCCAAAAACAAGCAGAAGACCATCCGCAAGCAGAACGGTCTT
>JAABRC010000227.1 GCA_011391115.1 Candidatus Egaibacter danicus
TAAGCACCCTCAATGCAGATTCACCAAAGATACGAGCCTTGGCAACGGCGTACTCGGCCATCGAACCATGCCAGTCCAGATGATCCTGCGTGATATTCAGCACCGCAGCGGCTGTCGGCTCGAAACCGGTCACCTGATCAAGCTGGAAGCTGGACAGTTCGATGACCCACACGTCAGGCAAACTGCCTTCATCCACCCTCTTCGACAGGGTATCCAGCAGCGTCGGCCCGATGTTGCCGGCCACGGCAACCGTCTTGCCAGCGCGACTGATCAATTGCCCGGTCAGCGAGGTGACGGTAGTTTTGCCATTTGTCCCCGTAACCGCCAGAACCTTCGGGTTGTAGCCGTGTGATGCTTTTAAATCATTCAGAGCTTGAGAAAATAGCCCCAATTCACCTGAAACCCATATTCCCATTGCGTGAGCAGCTATGAAAACAGGAGCAACTTCAGCAGGCGTCAAACCGGGACTCTTGAAGACCGCACGAACAGAAGAGCCTTCGACCAGCGAAGCATCGAACGGTGCGCTGAGAAACGTTGCCTGCGGTACATCACGTTTCAGGGCATCCAGTTGGGGCGGAGATTGGCGGGTATCCACCACAGTCACAACCGCACCGTTGCGGGCGCACCAACGCGCCATCGCGAGTCCGGACGTGCCGAGACCCAGGATGAGTACGTGCTGATCGCGAAGTGAAAGCATCGTCTTACGGCCCTATCGCAGTTTCAGGGTGGACAGGCCCACCAGGCACAGCAGCATGGTGATGATCCAGAACCGCACAACGACCTGAGTCTCTTTCCAGCCACTCTTTTCAAAGTGATGATGCAGAGGTGCCATTTTGAGAATGCGGCGACCTTCTCCGTATTTCTTTTTGCTGTACTTGAAATACGTGACTTGCAGCATCACCGACAGCGCTTCCACCACGAAGATGCCACCCATGATGGCCAGCACAATCTCCTGACGCACGATCACGGCGATGGTGCCCAGGGAAGCCCCCAACGCCAGCGCACCCACATCGCCCATGAAAACTTGCGCCGGGTGGGTGTTGAACCACAGAAATGCCAACCCTGCACCCGCCATGGCCGAGCAGAAAACCAACAATTCACCTGCCCCCGGAATGTGGGGAAAGAACAGGTATTTGGAGAATACCGAGCTGCCAGCCACATAGGCGAATACGCCAAGAGCGGACCCCACCATGACGACCGGCATGATCGCCAGACCATCCAGACCGTCGGTCAAGTTCACAGCGTTGCTGGAGCCCACAATGACGAGATACGTCAGGACCACAAATCCAAGCACGCCCAGTGGGTAACTGATTTCCTTGAAGAAGGGCAGCATCAGACCCGCCTTGGGAGGTAGATTCAGATCGAATCCCGATTGAACCCACTTGAAGAACAGCTCCAGCACGCGCATATTGGAGTTTTCCGAGATGCTGAACACCAGGTACAACGCAGCCAGCAGGCCGATCACGGATTGCCAGAAATATTTCTCCCGCGAGCGCATGCCTTCGGGGTCTTTGTGAACCACCTTGCGCCAGTCATCCACCCAGCCAATGGCACCGAACCCCAGCGTGACCAGCAGCACGATCCAGACGAAACGGTTGCTCAAATCAACCCACAGCAGAGTCGAGATCGAAATGCACAGCAACACCAGCACACCGCCCATGGTGGGCGTACCACTCTTGCTCAAATGCGACTGCATGCCATACCCGCGAATCGGCTGGCCAATTTTCAAGGCCGCAAGACGGCGAATCACAAACGGACCAGCCGCCAAGCCCAGCAGCAGTGCGGTCATCGCAGCCATGACCGCCCGGAACGTCAGGTACTGAAAGACCCGCAAGAACCCCAGCTCAGAGGAGATGGACTGCAACCACTGGGCAAGGTTCATCAGCATGCCGTGCCCCCGGTATGAAAACTAGACCGCATGCGAGTTTTCCTTGTTCGATTGAGCACTGGCCACCATCGCCTCAATGACTCGCTCCATCTTCATGAAACGGGATCCTTTAACCAGTGCGCTGGCATAGCGGGGCCATTCGGCAACCACAGCAGCATTGAGAGAGTCAACGTTGTCAAAATGGATTCCAGCGCCGAAATGCTGGCTGGCGGACGTCGCCAGTGAGCCCAATGTGAATAGCGTCTCAATGCCACGCTCACGGGCATAGCCACCGGCTTCGGCGTGAAACTGTGGACCCTGTTCGCCCACCTCCCCCATGTCTCCCAGAACCAGCAGGTGCGGCCCGGGCAAGCCAGCCAGCACATCTATCGCAGCCCTCACGGAGTCGGGGTTCGCGTTGTAGGTGTCATCGACCACGGTGCAGGTGTGCCCATTCGCCTGCAAAGACAGCGCGCGTGAACGACCTTTGACGGGCGTGAAGCTCTCAAGTCCCTGACCAATAACGCCCAGTGGCACGCCCGCCGCCAGCGCACAGGTTATGGCGGCCAGCGAATTCTTGACGTTGTGCAGCCCCGCAACGGCCAGTGAGTAGTCCTGCACACCAGCAGGTGTGACTGCCTTTACCCGCCAGGCGCCATCTTGCCAGACCGGCGTTTTGCACGACACGTCGGGTGGGGCGGAGACGTTGCCAAATGGCTCAACAGCAAAAGTCCATGAAGTCCTTTTTCCGGCCATCCTCCGCCACAGATTGCAGAACGCGTCATCAGCCGGGAAGATGGCAACGCCAGTGTCTGGCAATGACTCAATGACCGAGCCATTTTCACGCGCAACGGCTTCAACAGTCGACATGAACTCCAGATGCTCTCGCTGGGCATTGTTCACCAAAGCCACAGCCGGTTGAGTCATGGCCGCCAGGTAAGCAATCTCGCCCGGATGGTTCATGCCCAATTCAACTACGGCCACCTCATGGTCAGGTCTGAGCCTGAGCAAGGTGAGGGGCACTCCAATATCGTTGTTCAGATTGCCCTCGGTTGCCAGCATCGTCTGCTGCTTCCAGGCTCGAAGAATGGAAGCAATCATCTGGGTGACCGTCGTTTTGCCATTGCTGCCGGTCACTGAGATCACAGGCAGCGTAAACCGCGCACGCCAGGCAGCGGCTAACGATCCGAGAGCCCTTTTCGAGTCTTCAACTTCGATGCGCGGCAAATCTGCTGCGGAAAGTGCCGGGCACGCGCCTGCATGACAGATGGCCGCAACAGCCCCCTTGGACTGGGCGTCGGCCAGCATGTCGTTGGCGTCAAAGCGCTCACCTTTGAGGGCAACAAAAAGGTCACCCGGAGCCAGCGTGCGGGTATCCGTCACAACCCGTGTGAATCGGGTAGCGCCCCGCCCCAGGAGCTTTGCGCCGGGGATCCAGTTCACAACATCATCCAGGCTGGCCATATCGGTCATGCCACCTCCGCCACATGAAGACTGGGAGATGGCCAGGCTGACAAGGCGCGCTTGACGTGGTCGATGTCGGAGAACGGCCGCTTCACACCTGCGACTTCCTGGTAGTCTTCGTGTCCCTTGCCCGCCACCAGCACGACATCATGGGCCACCGCCTGAGTAATGGTCTGCGCCACGGCCAGCGCACGGTCCTCCTGGGCGATTACCCGCGAGTGATGCAGCAGACCGGGCAGGATCTGGTCGATGATGGCCCGAGGATTTTCTCCGCGTGGGTTATCACTGGTAACGATGACGTGATCTGCGATCTTGGCGGCTACTGCACCCATCAATGGACGTTTTCCGGGATCACGGTCACCGCCACAGCCGAATACACACCATATCAATCCTCCGCGCTGTGCAGCCAGTGGGCGCAGCGCCTCCAGTGCCTTGTCCAGTGCATCCGGTGTATGGGCGTAGTCCACCACCACCATGGGCTGCCCTGACCCGCCGAAACACTCCATGCGGCCGGGAACGGGGGTCAACTTGTGACACACCTGAATCACGGACTTCAGCGATACGCCGAGCGATCGCATGGCCGCCATCACGCCCAGCAAATTGGACACGTTGTATTGCCCAATCAAACGGGTTTGAAGCAGATGCTTTTCATTCCCTTCGGTTACAGCAAAACTGAGACCCTGCTCGCCGTAGGCGATGTCACTGGCCTTCAGTCGTGCATCGGTCACGCAGGACACCGTCCATACGTCGGGGATCACGCCTTTCAAAGAGGACGCCAGGGCGTCGCCCCTGGGATCATCAACATTCACAACGGCAGACTCCAGGCCAACCCATCGGAACAGGGAAGCCTTGGCCTGCCAGTAA
>JAABRC010000228.1 GCA_011391115.1 Candidatus Egaibacter danicus
TCGATTTCACCAAGAACATGGCGACCGGGCTGGCCAAGGAAGCCATCAAGACTGCCAGCGGCATGGCCGGGTCTGCTACAAAATCAATAGCTGGTCGCGCAGGTTCCACAAGGTCGGGAGCAAAAAAACCTGCTAAAAAGAAAGTGGTTCTCAGCCGCTGAGGTTTCGCTGGGCCGCAGGGGCTGGAGGTGCCATGAAACTGTTTCCTCACGGGCACGCCACCCATCCGCAATGGCAGATGGCTGCCGGACTGGTGCTGGCGCAGGTGCGTGCCCAAATGGCGTTGCCAGAGTACGCGTCTTCACCAACGTTGGCTCTGCTGTACATCACGGATCACTACGCGTCATCTGCACAGGACATCCTGGAGCACCTGAGCGCCGAGTTGCCGGAGATTACTGATTGGTCCGGCACCGTGGGGGTGGGCGTAGTGGCCAATCAGGTCGAATACCTGGATGAGCCCGCGCTGGTGCTCATGTTGTGTGAGTTGCCACCTGACCAGTACCGTGTGTTCTCGGGCGTGGCACCGTTAGGATTGGGGTTCGAGGCACACTCCGCCCTGATTCATGCCGACGGTGGAACCCATGATTTACCGGAACTGCTGCAGGAAATGGCCGAACGCACGGCGTCGGGTTACCTGTTTGGTGGCCTGTCGTCCAGCCGTTCGGCGTCGGTGCAGTTTGCGGTGGGAGGCAATGGCAATATCAGCGGCCAGGGTGCCGCGAGCGGCGTGTTCAGTGGTGGCCTGAGTGGCGTCGCTTTTGGCGAGGGTGTGAACCTGGTGTCTCGCGTCACGCAGGGTTGCCAGCCGGTCTCCAAAGCCCGCAAGGTCACGCAAGCCGAGGGCAACGTGGTGATCACCCTGGATGGAGAACCGGCGCTGGACGTGTTGCTGGATGACCTGGGCGTGACGCTGGACCAGCCGCAGGCGGCGCTGGAAAAAGTCCGGGCCACACTGGTGGGGCTGGTTAATCCGGAAGATGCTGGTGGCCGCAACGCCGTGGGGCGAAGCGGCAATTTTGGCAGTGATGTGATCGTGCGGCATATTGTGGGGCTGGACCCCGGGCGGCGTGGCGTGGCCATTTCTGCGCAGGCAGAAGTGGATATGGAGTTGGCCTTTTGCCAGCGCAATGTCCAGGCAGCGCGGGCTGATTTAACCCGCATCTGCGCTGAAATCCGGGAGGAGCTTGAGCCGGAGGAGTTGTCTGTGGAAACGGCCCATGCGCTGGTCTCGAACGAAGCTGAATCTGCGCCGCATCCGGGGCGCCGTATTGCCGGGGCGGTGTACGTGAGCTGTGTCGGACGGGGCGGCCCCCACTTTGGCGGACCCAGTGCCGAACTGCAGATTGTGCGGCGCGCTTTGGGTGATGTGCCGCTGGTTGGGTTTTTTGCAGGTGGCGAAATCGCGCATCACCATCTTTACGGTTATACGGGTGTTTTGACCGTGTTTTCGGCACCGGCTTGAGGCGTGATTTGCCCGTATCAGAGGCGCGACAGACATACGAAGGCACTGGTTTGGGGACCCGCCGGGTGATGGTATGAGTTTGTCGCATTAAAGCTATTTGGCGTCGCTTTTGCGGGAACAGTTGCCGGTCTTGCAGCTAGCATCCTTGCTTTTCGACGTGGACATAGAGGGCGCACCGTGGCTGAAAAAATAGTCGTCAAGAACCTCTACAAGGTGTTTGGGCCCAAGCCCGACGTGGCCATGCAGATGCTGAAGGCCGGGCAAACCAAAGACCAGATTTTTCAGCAGACCGGCATGGTGGTGGGCGTCAAGGATGCCAATTTCCATGTCAATGAGGGCGAGATATTTGTCCTCATGGGGCTCTCGGGCTCAGGTAAATCCACGCTGATCCGGCTTTTGAATCGCCTGGTTGAACCTACCCATGGCCAGATTCTGGTCGGCGGCCATGATGTGGCTGCCATGACCAAAAAGGCGTTGGTCGATTTGCGTCGCAAAGACATGGCCATGGTGTTCCAGTCTTTTGCATTGCTGCCGCACCTCTCTGTTTTAAACAACACAGCCTTTGGCCTGGAGGTGGCGGGAGTTGACCGCAAGACGCGTGAAAAACGGGCGATGGAAGTGCTGGAGCAGGTGGGGCTTGGCACCTTCGCCCACAAACAGCCGTCTGAATTGTCCGGTGGCATGCAGCAGCGCGTGGGTCTGGCCCGTGCTCTGGCCGTTGATCCCTCGCTGATGCTGATGGATGAGGCGTTCTCCGCGCTGGACCCACTCAAGCGAACCGAGATGCAGGAGCTGCTGCTCAAGCTGCAAAACGAGCAGCAGCGCACGATCGTATTTGTGTCGCATGACCTGGATGAGGCCTTTCACATCGGTGACCGGATCGCCATCATGGAGGGGGGGCGCATTGTCCAGATTGGCACACCGGACGAAATTTTGCGAAACCCCAGTGATGAATATGTGAGGGCGTTTTTCAAGGGTGTGGATGTCAAGAAATACCTGGTGGCCAAAGATGTTGCCCGCACCGATGAGACACTGGTGATTTGTCCATCTGCCGATGCCCGTTCCGATTGCGCGCGCGCGATCGAGCAACTGCGAGAAACGCGCCGCAACTATGCGTTTGTGGTGGGCGACGACGGCAGGCTGCAGGGCACGGTGTCAATCGACTCGATGCTGCGCACCCTGCAGACAGGTGGCCTGGCGCTCGGCGGTGCCATGCTGGACGATGTGGGGGCGGTGCCCGACTCGATGAGCCTTCGTGACCTGATCGGGCGTATTGTCAGGAACCCGCACCCATTGCCGGTAGTTGACGCGACAGGGCACTATCTGGGCGCTGTCACCCAGACAATTTTGTTGAAGAAAATGGTTGAAGAGGAGTCTGGCCATGAGTGAATTTCTACCACTCGGCGAGTGGGTGGATCAGGGTGTCAAATTCGTCATTGATAACGATGGTGGCACGCTGGAGCGTTTGGGTTCCGGTATCGGCACGATGACTGAAGGTATCGAGCTTGCATTGCAGGCGGTGCCCGTGTGGATGGTGACAGCTATTTTTGTGCTGACCGGCTTCTGGCGCGTGGGCTGGAAGTTTGCCCTGTTCTGTCTGGCCTGCTGCCTGGTGATTGATGGCACAGGGTTCTGGCCCCAGACGATGGTGACGCTCGCATTGATCATCGCCGCAACGGTGATCAGCCTGGTCATTGGCTTGCCGCTAGGCATCTGGGTCGCAAAGAGCGACCGGGTTGCTGCCGTTGTTCGACCCACGCTGGATTTCATGCAGACCATGCCGGCTTTCGTTTACCTGATTCCAGCCGCCATGCTATTTGGTCTGGGGCGTGTGCCCGGTGTGCTGGCCACCGTGATTTTTGCCATGCCACCGGTGGTGCGTCTCACCAGCCTGGGCATTCGTCAGGTAAACAAGGAACAGGTTGAAGCAGGCGTCACATTTGGCTGCACACCCATGCAGGTGCTGTTCAAGGTCCAGATTCCGGGCGCACTGCCGTCGATCATGGCCGGCATCAATCAAACCATCATGATGGCGCTATCCATGGTCATTATTGCGTCCATGGTGGGTGCTGGCGGGCTCGGCAATGATGTGCTGGCCAGCATTCAGCGGCTCGATATTGGTTTGGGTTTCGAGTCGGGGCTGGCGGTGGTTTTACTGGCCATCATGCTGGACCGGATTACTGAAACGGTCGGCGCCCAACGCCCGCGGCAGTCACTTCGGGACCGGTTAGGTTTCGCTGCCAGGAAGAACGACACACAGCACTAGGTTGACAGGCATGGCCCATGCGGCAGGGAAAGACTTGGCTTGATGATGTCGCAAACGGCATAAATTGGGCGTATATTGACACTTCGTTGACTTCCAAATGCACCAGTCGACGAATTTGCGACTTAAAGAATTACTCACCCGACGTGCGTGTCGGCAAACCGGAAAGTCAGTTATGGAAACAAAGGGTCAGTTCCCGAAGCACCGGTTTGTATTTCTGACCCTGCCCAATTACTCGATGATTGCCCTCTCCAGTGCCGTGGAGGCATTGCGAATGGCCAACCGCGTCACCAAACAGGACGTCTACGAATGGTCTCTGGCCAGCCTGGATGGCAACCCGGTTGCTGCCAGTAATGGCCTGACCCTGTCGCCCACCATCCCGGTCGACAAAATGGGCCCCGCGAACATCGTCTTCGTATGCGGCGGCGTGAATGTGGAACAGGCGGTGACGTCTGAACTGTTGTCCGCGC
>JAABRC010000229.1 GCA_011391115.1 Candidatus Egaibacter danicus
AACCCGTGATCGCAAGGGTTGCGTATTGAATGCAAGGTGCCGCTCTTGCGGCGAAACAGGTGCTTCCCGCTCGTCCAGCATCTTGACGTAACCACCCAGCGGAAAAGCGCCGATAACAAACTCGGTAGACGAGTCTTTTGGTTGCCACCGAAAAAGAACTTTTCCAAACCCGATCGAGAAGCGCAACACCTTGACGCCACATAGCACGGCGACCCGGTAGTGGCCATACTCATGCACGGCGATCAGCAGACCCAGAGCGACGACAAAAGCAACTATTGTCAGCATGAAATTCCTTGCTCAGTTCAGATGCCAATGCGCCGCACAACCTGACTGGCTGCACCACGGGATATTCTGTCAAGTTCCAGCAAATCTTCCAGCGTTTGGGGAGGGGCGGCACTGACTTGCCCGAGCGTCTCCAGATTGACCGCATGGATTTGATCAAAACGGATCTGCCTGTTCAGGAAAGCTTCCACACCTATCTCGTTTGCAGCATTCAGGACCGCAGTGGTCCCGGCGGTGGCCCGCAAAGTATCCCATGCCAGGCCGAGCCCCGGGAATCGTTCGCGGTGGCCGTGCGTATCATCAACAGACTCAAATGTCATGTCCTGCAAAGCGCCAAAATCCAGCGAAGCAGCGCCCGAAGTCATTCGCTCAGGCCACGACAAACCATAGGCTATCGGCACCTTCATGTCGGGCGTACCCAGCTGCGCAATCACGGAATGGTCGACATATTGCACCATCGAATGAATGACACTTTGAGGATGAATAACCACTTCCAGTTGCCCGGGCAACACGCCAAACAGAAAGTGGGCCTCAATAACTTCAAGCGCCTTGTTCATCATCGTCGCCGAATCAACCGATATTTTTCTGCCCATTACCCAGTTCGGGTGCGCACAAGCCTCTTCTGGCGTCACGCTTTTAAGGGTGTCCACGGACCGCGTGCGAAATGGACCGCCCGACGCGGTGAGGATGATCTTGTCAATCTGTTCACTCCACATGGCCGTATCTGACGGCAACGACTGAAAGATGGCAGAGTGCTCACTGTCAATCGGCAGCAGGCGGGCGCCACCCTGCTTCACCAGCCGCAGGAATACTTCTCCGCCCACCACCAGTGCTTCCTTGTTGGCGAGGAGAAGACGCTTGCCCGCCGCTGCAGCGGCCAGACAGGGGGCCAGTCCTGCGGCTCCGACAATCGCAGCCATGACGGTATCAACCAGTTCATGAGCTGCCACTTCAGCAATGGCTGGGGCACCCCACAACACGCGGGTGGTGAGACCCAGTTCACGACATTTTTCCTCTAGAGCCCGTCCGTGCACCGCACTGGCCATGACAGCAAACGCAGGTTTGAAGGCGACGCACTGTTGAAGGAGCAAGTCGGTTTGCATGGACGCCGTCAAGGCGAAAACATCAAACCGATCAGGATGCCGCGAAATCACATCCAGCGTACTGACACCCACTGAACCCGTTGACCCCAGAATTGCAACACGTTGTTTTTTCATGGGATCAAATTGAATACAGCATCATCGCAATCGGCAATGTCGGGAGCAGTGCGTCGACCCGATCCAGAACGCCACCGTGACCGGGAAGCAGTCCACTGCTGTCCTTGACACCTGCGCTGCGTTTGACCAGCGACTCCACCAAGTCACCGACAACACTCATGGCCGCCATGAACATCGAGGCCAACAACAGCAGAAACCATCCTTTTGCGAGAAGCCTGCCATACCAGCTGGAAACCGAGGCTTCCCAGTAGCCATCCCCCCAACTCCAGGCGAGCGCCAATGCCAAAACACCAGCCATGCCACCCCAAACGCCTTCCCAGCTCTTGCCCGGACTGATGGTTGGCGCGAGCCGGGAAGCACTGAAACGGCCGCCAAACGCCCGACCGGCAAAGTAGGCAAAGATATCCGCCACCCAAACGAGCACCAGAATCGACAGAAGGAAATTGATGCCGATCACCCGAGCCTGCGCAAGAGCCAACCATGCCAGACAAAGCGCCAAAACGCCACCGGCCAAGCGTATAACCTGCGGGATACGGGGCCAACCAGCAACTCCGCTCTTCAACAACCAGGCACCTGCCAATACCCAGACCGAGCCAAAGAAGAGCCAAAGCAACCGCAGCGACTGCGTCAGCAAGCCCGCATACCATGCCAACAGACACAAAATCAGGCAGAACACCCCGAACACATACGACTGGATTGGTGCACACCCATTCAATCGCGCCCACTCCCAGGCTCCTGCCGTTATCAACACCAGGGTGATTGCGCAAAACGGGACGTGGGTGGTATAGAACAACGCCGGCAGCAGCACCAGCAGCAGCACTATGGCAGTGATCACGCGTTGCTTCAGCATATTCTGCCTTTACTTTGAAACCGATTCACCGGCTTCAACACGTAGTTGACCTGATGTTTTCCCGAACCGCCGCTCCCGTTGCCGATAGGCTTCAATCGCCTGATCAAGCGCCGATTCATCAAACTCGGGCCAAAGGGTGTCACAAAAATGGAGTTCCGAATAAGCCATCTGCCAAAGCAGGAAATTACTGATGCGCTGTTCACCACCCGTCCGGATGAACAGGTCAGGGTCGGGAACATGTGCCAAGGCCAGTGCGGCATTCAGACCCGCTTCAGTGATGGGCTGCCCTGACAACCGCAGACTTTCAGCAGCCTGCACGATGTCCCACCGTCCGCCATAGTTGAAGCAGACATTCAATACCAGCCGCGCATTGTCTGCGGTATCGGCCTCAGCCTTTGTGAGACCAGCGACGAGCCTGTCAG
Source organism: Candidatus Egaibacter danicus (assembly GCA_011391115.1). Next base: position 2,772 of record JAABRC010000229.1, read on the forward strand.
ACAAACCGGACCGGTTGCCCACAAAATGCAGTCGAACGCCATCGGTCTTGAGTTGTGGCACCTCACTGGCAATCGCCCCTATCAGCAAGTCCATCAGTCCGGAAACTTCGTCAGCAGGTCGCTGCCAATTTTCGGAGGAAAAAGCAAACACCGTGAGCACCGACACGCCACGGGCAACACATGCCTTGACACACCGCTTCAGGGAACTTACACCTTGCTTGTGACCCGCCAGACGGGGAAGAAAACGCTTCGTAGCCCATCGGCCATTGCCATCCATCACGATGGCAATGTGGCTTGGAACCACAGCGGACGCAGTCATGAAGACCAGTTCAGAAATCGGGGGGGGCGTCTTCAGACAGCCATGATGTCTGCCTCTTTGGCAGCCACCAACTGATCAATCGCAGCAATGTGCCGATCAGTTACTTTCTGGATGTCCGCTTCGGAGCGCTTCTGGTCGTCTTCCGACGCCAGCTTGTCCTTCACCAGTTTTTTCACGGATTCGTTAGCGTCACGACGCAAATTACGCACGGCAATCTTCGCATTCTCGCCCTCGCCTCTGACCACCTTGGTCAACTCCTTGCGACGCTCTTCCGACATCGCCGGCATGGGAACACGTATGAGATCGCCCATGGACGCGGGGTTCAAACCCAGGTCACTGTCGCGAATGGCTTTTTCAATCTTCGCACCCATGCCTTTTTCCCAGGGCTGAATGCTGATCGTGCGGGAGTCGAGCAAGGACACGTTGGCCACCTGGCTGATGGGAAGGAGAGATCCGTAGTAATCCACCTGAACCGAGTCCAGTAACGCGGGGTTAGCCCGCCCAGTCCGGATTTTCGTCAGATTTCCCTTGAAAGCGTTGATGGATTGGTCCATCTTGCCTTCGACTGTCTTTTTAACTTCTTCAATCGTCACGTTTCTCTCCTCGCAAGAGCATTCGAAAATTGACAGACGCCCGGCACCTCACCGATCCGGTCAGGCATATACCAGAGTGCCTTCGTCTTCACCCATGACAACCCGTTTCAAAGCGCCATGTTTGAATATCGAAAAAACCTTGATCGGCAGTTTCTGGTCACGACACAGGGCAAAAGCGGCTGCATCCATGATGCCAAGATTTTGCGACATGGCAGCATCAAACGAAATTTTGGTGTAACGCGTGGCCGTTGGATCTTTTTTTGGATCGGCACTGTAGACGCCATCCACCTTGGTCGCCTTCAAAACGATTTCTGCTCCAATTTCAGCACCACGCAAGGCGGCTGCCGTATCGGTCGTAAAAAATGGATTGCCAGTTCCCGCCGCGAAGATGACAACCTTGCCCTCTTCCAGATATTGCAATGCCTTGGGACGCACATAGGGCTCAACAACCTGTTCAATGGCAATAGCTGACATAACACGCGCAGTCAAACC
>JAABRC010000023.1 GCA_011391115.1 Candidatus Egaibacter danicus
CAAGGCCAACGGTGCGAAAACCATTGCCGTGGTCTATGTGGATGACCTGTTCGGCCTGGAAAACTACGCCGCCTTGCGGGTCGCCCTGCAGGGAAGCGGCATCACCATGGTGGAAGACAAGAGCTACCCCGCGGGCGTTAAGGACCTGTCCCCGGTCTTGCGTTCGATGAAAGACAAGAACCCCGACGCGTTTGTGGGCTTCACCTACCCGCCAGACACCATCCTAGCCAGCAAGCAGGCCAAGGAAGTGGGCTTCAACCCCAAGTTTTTCTATGCGTCGGTGGGAACCGCATTCCAGTTGTACCGCAACGTCATGACGCCCGCGGGCGCAGAGGGCGTCCTGGGTATGGGCTCCTGGAATGGCAAAACCAGCCCCGGTGCCAAAGCCTATTTCGATGCCCATACCAAGAAGTTTGGTGGCAAGGAGCCCGACCGCTGGGCCAGCGGCGCCACCTGGGCCGGCCTGGAGATTCTGACCGCCGGCGTGGCCAAGGTGGGACTGGACCGCAAGGCGCTGCGCGACTACATCAGCAACACCAGCCACAAGACCATTATTGGGGACATCAAATTCACCGGCAGTGAAAACACGGCAACGCCCGGCACCGTGAGCCAGTGGCAAAGCGGCGAGTTTGAAGTGGTCTGGCCGCCCAAGGTGGCCACGGCCAAGCTCAACCCCAGCAAACCTGCCTGGAAGTAATCCACCCCCGTCGGGCGCAAGCCCGCCACCCTTTTATAGGCCAGCACGTTTCTGTGGTTCACAGAGGCGGGTAGCCTGCATGCACCATGTCCATTTCTGCCTGGCTGGAACTGATTGCCTCCGGTTTGATTACCGGGGGCATCTATGCACTTGTAGCGCTCGGACTGAATCTTCAGTACGGGCTGATGCGCATCCTCAACATCGCCCATGGCGAGTTCCTGATGGTGGGCGCTTACCTGACCTGGCTGTTTCAGACCAGCTATGGCCTGTCCCCGTTGCTGATGGTGCCGGTGTCTTTTGTGGTGCTGCTGGTGCTGGGTGTCGTGGTGCATTTTCTGTGCTTTCGCCGGCTCACAGCCACCTCGCCCAACCTGGATGTGTTTGAGGCCCGTGGGCTGATGGTGGCCTTTGGGTTGATGTTCCTGGTGCAAAACTTTGCGTCGTGGATGTGGGGCGGCGAGCTGCGCGGCTATGACTACATGACCGAACCGGTGAAGCTGGGCGAGGCGCAGTTTGCGGCCAACAAGCTGCTGGTGTTCTTTCTGGCCCTGGTGTTCAGTGGGGCGCTGATTGTGCTGCTGCGCATGACGCTGCTGGGCAAGGGCGTGCGGGCCCTGATGCAGTCGCCCATCGGCGCACAGCTCATGGGTATCGATACCAAGCGCCTGCATCCGCTGATGTTCGGCATTGGGCTGGGCTTGTCGGGTATCGCCGGTGCGCTGCTGTCGATGGCTTACACCATCACCCCGTTCATGGGGCAGCCCTATACCGTGACGGCCCTGATCGTGATCACGCTCGGGGGCTTTGGCAGCATGGGTGGTGCGCTGATCGGCGGCCTGTTTCTGGGTGTGATCGAAGCGCTGGGCATGCATTTTTCGAACCCGTCGCTCAAGGCGCTGCTGTCTTACGCCATCTTCATTGCCGTGCTCTTGCTGCGACCTGAAGGTTTGTTTACACGCAAGGGAAGAAAAGCATGACCTCGCGACAACTTTTGATCCGTGATGTGCTGGTGCTGCTGGCCTTTGCTGGTTGGTCTCTGGCGTTGCCTGCCTATGCCAGTGAGTTTGTGGTGTCCATGGCATTGACCTGCCTGATGTACGTGGCCCTGTCTTCGAGCTGGGGCCTGTTTTGCGGCAGTACGCGCTACCTGTCGCTGGCCACCTCGGCATTTTTTGGTATCGGTGCCTACAGCACGGCGCTGCTGCTCGGTGATTTTGGCTGGGTGGAAACCATTCTCATGGGTTCCGCCGCTGCTGCGCTGGTCGCAGTGGTGATGGGGGCGGCGGTGCTGCACTTGCGGGGCACCTATTTTGCGGTGCTGACCTTTGGCATGACGGAACTGATCATGCACGCAGTGACCTACTTTGAAAAATCGGTCACCGGCACCGTGGGACGCGTGCTCACCGTGGTGCCTGAGCGCGACACCATCTACCTGACTGTGTTGGCACTGGCCGTGCTGTCGGTCGCCGTGTCCATCGTCGTGCGGCGCACCCGGTTTGGTCTGGCGCTGATGGGCATTGGCGCCGACGAGCAGCGCGCCCAGACGCTGGGAGTGAACACGCGATGGATCAAGATCGCGGGTTTTGCAATTACGGCCGCCTTTGCCGGGGCCGTTGGCGCCGCCATGGCGGTGCGCTGGACCTATATCGACCCGCATACCGTGTTCAACCCCTTCATCGGGTTTCAGACGGTGCTGATCACGCTGATTGGTGGCGTGCTGACGCTGTGGGGTCCGTTGCTGGCCGCCGTCATCTTCAGTGTGCTGGCCGAGTCGCTGCGACTGCAGTTTCCGCAAATCTACCTGATGTCACTCGGACTGCTGCTGATCGTCTGCGTGTTGTACCTGCCGGGTGGCTTGGCATCGCTGCGTTGGGCGACTTTCAAGGGCTGGTGGGTCGACACCCGTGACTGGGCCAAGGACATCCAGCGCGACCTGACCGGTGAGAACGAACGCGAGAAACAGCGAATCAAGCGCCGTGAAAAGGAGACGCATTTTGTCTGAGCACACTTTGCCGCCCCTGATGGAGGCGCATAACGTGACGGTGCGTTTTGGCGGTCTGGTTGCGGTCGACGCCGTCAGCGCGAATTTCGCCCCGGGCGAGCTGGTGGGCATCATCGGCCCCAATGGCGCTGGCAAGACCACCTTCTTCAATGCCATTTCGGGCGTCACTGCACCCACGTCCGGACGGCTGGTGGCTGGGGGCCACAACCTCACCGGCCGTGGCCCCCACCGCTTTGCGGCGCACGGTGTGGCCCGCACCTTCCAGACCCCGCGCGTTTTTCCCGATATGCCGGTGGCTGCCAATATTGAGTTCGGGCTGAAGTTTGCCGGCCGCCGGCCCCGCAAGTACATCTTCTGGGGCGAGGAGCGTGATGTGCCGTGGGTGCTGCGCGACGCTACCAGCATTCTTGCGCTGATTGGCCTGTCGGCGCAGGCCGGGTTGCCGGCCGCAGCCATCACCCCGTCGCAGCAGCGCCTGCTGGAAATTGGCATGGCCCTGGCCACCCGTCCCCGGCTGCTGCTGCTGGACGAAGTAGCTGCCGGCCTGACCGAGGCCGAGATTGAAGACATGGCGCGCCTGATCCGCCGGCTGCGCGACGAACTGGATTTGACCGTGATCTGGATCGAACACGCGGTCACCACGCTGCTGCGGCATGTGGAGCGGGTGATCGTGTTGCACCAGGGGCGCAAGATTGCGGACGACACGCCCGCCAATGTGGTGCGCAACCCGGAGGTGATCGAAGCCTATCTGGGAGATGAGATGGCCGAGCCGACCGAAGCGGGCATGGAGGTGGCACCATGATGTGGTACCGCGAAACCCCGTTTGTTCTGGGGAACGACAAACATGCCCAATTGCAGGTGCGGGGCCTGAGTGCCGGCTACGGTGCCTTTCTGGTGCTGCGCGACTTGCGCCTGGATATCAAGCCTGGCCTCACCGTGATCCTGGGCCCCAATGGTGCCGGCAAAACGACGCTGCTCAAGGCGCTGATGGGCTTGATTCCGCGCCGCGGCATGGTGCTGCTGGATGGCGATGACCTGTCGGAAACGACCCACGAAATTGTGCGCAGCGGCATGGCCCTGGTGGCCGAGGGGCGGCAGCTCTTTCCCCAGATGACGGTCATGGAAAACCTGGAGTTGGGCGGATGGCTGGTCTCGCGTGCTGGCCGTGCGCTTCGCCTGGAGCAGGTCCTGGGCGACTTCCCGAAATTGCGCGAGCGCGCCCAGCAACTGGCCGGCACCATGAGTGGTGGTGAGCAGCAGATGGTCGCCGTGGCGCGCGCCATGATGAGTGCACCGCGCCTGCTGATGCTTGACGAGCCTTCCCTCGGGCTCGCGCCCCGCATGGTGGACGAGTTGCTGGCCATGGTGCGCCGCATTGCCGATGGCGGCACCACCGTGCTGATGGTGGAGCAGAACGTGAAGAAGGCGCTGGCTATTGCCGACCGCGGTTATGTGCTGGAGCGGGGCACCCTGGTGGCCAGTGGCCCGGCCAAGCTGCTGCAGCGCTCCAACGTCATCCGCGAAGCCTATCTCGGGGCCCGTGCCGCCGACACCACCAGCGCGGCCGATGCGGTGCACCGGCGCAAGGCCACCATTGGCTGAAGTATTTGTTTTTTTCTGAAGGAGAACCCCATGTCGGATATGTCCATGTTGATCAACGGCCTGAAAGTAACGGCCGAACGGGGCGCTACGTTTGAGCGCCGCAACCCTCTGGATGGTAGCGTGGCCTCGCGCGCACCAGCGGCGTCGCCGCAGGATGCGGTGATGGCGGTGGATGCGGCAGCCGAAGCCTTCAAAACCTGGAGCCAGACCGGCCCCAGCGAACGCCGCGCCCTGCTGCTCAAGGCAGCCGACGCGCTGGAAGCCAAAACGCCCCAGTTCATCGAGGCCGTTAGTGCCGAAACCGGGGCCACCGGCATGTGGGGTGGCTTCAATGTGATGCTGGCTGCGGGCATGATCCGCGAGGCCGCTGCATTGACCACCCAAATCAGTGGTGAAGTGATTCCGTCCGACGTGCCGGGCTCGCTGGCCATGGGGGTGCGCCAGCCGGCGGGCGTGGTGCTGGGCATTGCGCCTTGGAACGCGCCCATCATTCTGGGTGTGCGTGCCATTTGTGTGCCGCTGGCCTGCGGCAACACCGTGATCTTCAAGGGCTCGGAGAACTGCCCGCGCACCCACCTGCTGATTGCACAGGCGTTTGAAGACGCAGGTTTTCCACCCGGTGTGCTCAACTACATCACCAATGCGCCAGCCGATGCAGGTGCGGTGGTAGAGGCCATCGTGGCACATCCAGCAGTTCGCCGCGTGAACTTCACCGGATCCACCCGCGTAGGCAGGATCATTGCCATGACCTGCGCCAAATACCTCAAGCCCGTGGTGCTGGAGCTGGGCGGCAAGGCACCCATGGTGATTCTGGATGATGCCAACATCGAAGACGCCGTGAACGGCGCCGCCTTTGGCTGCTTTGCCAATAGCGGGCAGATTTGCATGTCCACCGAGCGGATCATCGTCGACCAAAGGATTGCCGATGAATTCGCCAGGAAGTTTTCCGACAAGGCGGAAAACCTGCCTTTGGGTGACCCACGCAAGCCCGAGCCGGTGGTGCTGGGCTCGGTGATTGGCATGAATACCGTGGAGCATTGCAACGCCCTGATTGACGACGCGCTGTCCAAAGGCGCCAAGCTGCTGTGCGGCGAAAAGGTCAACACCACGCTGATGCCCGCCACGGTGCTGGACCATGTCACCCCCGCCATGCGCATCTACCACGAAGAAACCTTTGGCCCGGTCAAATGCATCGTGCGCGTCAAGGGGGTGGAAGAGGCTGTTGCCTGTGCCAACGACAACGAGTACGGTTTGTCTTCTGCCGTGTTTGGGGGTGACATTGCCCGGGCCTTCAATGTGGCGCGCCGGATTGACTCCGGCATCTGCCATGTGAATGGCCCCACGGTGCATGACGAAGCGCAGATGCCGTTTGGCGGCGTGAAGGGCAGCGGCATGGGTCGCTTCGGCGGCAAGGCTGGTGTGGCCGAGTTCACCGAACTGCGCTGGATCACGCTGCAGACTACGCCACGACACTATCCCTTCTGAAACCAGAAGGCAGCCCTGAAGAATGCCTCTGCTAGTTCAGATCACCGTACTGCGTCGAGCTGAGGGGTGACGTCGGACTGCCAGGCACGACCAGTTCGGTGTCTTCAAAATCCGGGAATTGATCAGGTGACCTGGGCAATGTCTGAACTACTTTTCCCGAGTCGCCCTGCGAGGGCGAACCGGCCGAAAGAGCCATTGCTTTCTTGAAGGCGGCGACTTCATCCGCCTGCAGGGGCTCATACCGCGGGGCGGCCTTGGCTGGCGTAAATGGGACCACCACTGACTTGTGTTTGACTGGCTCTGCCACAGGCTGGGGATTGACAGGCTGCTGGACCACGGGCCGTTGACGCGTCAAACCGGCGGTGACCTGTTCGTTAGTTCTCCAATAGACTGCCGTTACCAGGATTTCATGGCGCGCCTTGGCATGTTGCGCGATTAACACCTCGATCTCTGCCAGGCGTCCCGTGTCACCGATAGACTTGTTGGCCAGATCCATCATGATCAAATACTGACGCCCGCGGGGATCCAGCGAGAGCACCTTGAATTTATAGCTGGCAGACAGCACACCGGCGCGCATCATGCATTCGCGAACCACGTTGTACAGGAGTTCACGCCGTTCCAGCCGTTCAGTTTTTCGGCTGGCGACATTACCTGAAGGTCCAAGCGGGGCCGGTTTTGAAATTTGCCGGACTGTCGCCGATGAGGCGCTACCCGGCGGCATCATCGGTACAGTTGCGTCAAGATGCCCCATCCCGGAACTATCCAGCTCCAGGGAAGGGGGCGAAGGGGTTTTTCTGGAGAACCAGTTAAACAGTGACATGGGCTTCTTTCTGCTGGGGCAGTCCGCCCGTCAAGAGCAGCCTCCCCATAACAAATCAGTGTAACCGTCACCCCGAAAATACACGCCTGTCTGGCGATGTAAATGCGTGTATCAGATGTATCAGGTCACCGCAATGCGCTTGCGTTGATCGGTCATGCGCCTCGCCACCAAACCACCCAGACCCATGACCAGAGCCAGAGCGATAACGGGCTGCCGGTTAGACAACTCTGCAAACTTCATCGGAGTCAAACGCCATAATTTGCACGCGCTGACCGCCTGCACAGTGGCACTTCGGGGCAGGTGGGAAAAAAATCCGCCCTCACCAACCGCCGAGCCCGCGCCCAGAATGGCCAGACGAACGCGGCCAGCATCGTCTTCGTAGTGCACACTCAGGCTGCCCGTCTCGATGAAATACACTGTTCGATCCTGAGAGCCCTGGGTAATCAGGGCCTGACTTTCGGCAATCGAGAAAGGCTGCAAGTAGGTAGCCAGGGCCTCCCATTGCGGTGGCGTTACGGCACGGCTCAGGGTGTCGTCTGCCGTGTCCTGTGCAAGGGCCTGGATCAGGCCCTTGACATCCGGCTTATTGGAAGATGGAAAATACGCGCTCATATTTTTTGTACCTTAACCGGAATCAATCTGAAGTGCAACAGTCCGCGAGCATGTGTCTGGTACAGAAACAACGTTCTATTTGCCAATACAGAAGCGGGAAAAAATGACGCCGAGCAGATCGTCGGACGTAAATTCACCGGTAATTTCGTTCAGGTCGTTTTGGGCCAGTCGAAGCTCTTCCGCCAACAAATCGAGGGATTGAGCCCTGGCCAGCAAGTGTCCAACCGCTGCGTCAAGGCGCGCCGAAACTCGGATCAATGCCTGAACGTGGCGCTCCCTTGCCATGTAAACGCCCTCTGGCGCGCTTCGCCAGCCGGCGATATCCAGTAGCCTGCGGCGCAGGTTGTCCAGGCCCTCTCCCGTTTTGGCCGATAGCGAAATTCCGCCCAACTCACCCGCCGGTGCCGCTGCGTCAGCCTTGTTCCAGATATCGATCACTGGCACATCAGATGACAGCTTCTTGCGAAGGGTTTGTCCAATGAGTTCGTCGGCCTTCGCATAGTCTGGCACATGGAGGCGGGTCAGGTCATGCAGGAACAGCACGGCGTCGGCTGCTTCGATTTCTGACCAGGCACGGGCAATACCGATTTTTTCAACTTCGTCCAGGCTGTCCCGTAAACCCGCCGTATCAATCACATGCAGCGGAACACCTTCAATCTGAATGGTCTCTTGCACCTTGTCCCGCGTGGTTCCAGCAATCGGGGTGACGATAGCCAGCTCTGCACCCGCCAGCGCATTCAGCAGGGAGGACTTTCCCGCATTGGGTTGCCCGGCAATGACTACCTTGATACCCTCGCGAAGCAAGGCACCCTGCCGGGCTTTGCCCATCACCTCTGCGAGTTTTTGCTGCAGTTTTGATAGCTGCCCACGCGCGTCTGCCTTTTGCAGGAAGTCAATTTCTTCCTCCGGGAAGTCCAGCGTTGCCTCTACCAGCATGCGCAAATGGATCAGTGCATCCCGCAGCGCATGAATTTCCCCGGAGAACTCCCCCGCCAGTGACCGGCTGGCGCTGCGAGCCGCCAGCTCGGTGCTGGCATCAATCAGGTCCGCGATGGCTTCAGCTTGCGCCAGATCCAGTTTTCCGTTCAGAAACGCCCGTTCGCTGAACTCACCGGGCTGAGCCAGCCGCAAACCCGGAAGGTACGCCGCGCCAGTTTCAGGATCCATGCTTTCTGCCGCTTCCACGCAGCGTGCCAGCAATAACTGCAGTACCACCGGCCCTCCGTGGGCCTGCAACTCCAGCACATCCTCACCAGTAAATGAATGTGGCGCCGGGAAATGAATAGCCAGACCGTGGTCAATGGGCAAGCCGTGCGCATCGCGAAACGCAAGGTAGGTGGCTTCCCTGGCTTTCAGGTCCCTGCCACAAAGCGCCCGGATGATCGGCCCCAGCCCCTTGCCACTCAAGCGGACAATGCCTACAGCACCCCTGCCAGGCGCGGTGGCGATCGCCGCGACAGGGTCCTGATGACGGGCCAGCATGGCGCGCCTGGTATCAGAACTTCGGCAGGTTGAACTGGGGCGGAACACCCATGCGGGTGTTGATGATCCACTGCTGCGCTATGGACAGGATATTGTTGGTAATCCAGTACAACACCAGGCCCGCCGGGAAGAAGAAGAACATCACCGAAAACGCCAACGGCATGAACCACATCAGCTTGGCCTGCATCGGGTCCGGCGGTGCCGGATTCAACGCGGTTTGCAGCATCGTCGTTGCCGTCATGACAATCGGCAAAATGTAATACGGATCAGGTGACGACAGGTCATGAATCCACATCACCCATGGTGCATTGCGCATCTCCACGCTGGACAACAACACCCAATACAGGGCAATAAACACGGGGATCTGGATCATGATCGGGAAGCAGCCACCCATCGGGTTGACCTTTTCCTCCCGGTAGATACGCATCATTTCCTGCTGCATCTGCTGCGGGTTGTCTTTCAGGCGCTCCCGCATCTCCATCACTTTGGGGTTGACGGCCTTCATTTTGGCCATGCTGGCATAAGCTTTGGCGTTGAGCCAGTAGAAGGCGATTTTCAGCAGTACCACCAGGGCGACGATAGACCAACCCCAGTTACCAATGAAACTCTGCAGCTTGTCGAGCAACCAGTAGAGTGGTTTCGCAAGTGGGGTCAGCCATCCATAGTCTTTCACCAGTTCCAGACCCGGAGCCAGCGCTTCAAGCGCCCTTTCCTCCTGAGGTCCAGCAAAAAAACTGGCTTCAACCGTCTTGCTGGCACCCGGGGCTATGGATTCCAGCGGCGCAATCATCGTTGCCCGATAGCAGCAGTCAGGCACCGATGAGCCCGTGTCCACCGCGTCCAGCGAAAAATCCCGCTTCACGCCATCTGGCAGTATCCATGCGCTCGCAAAGTAATGCTGGACCATGGCTACATAACCATTGGAAGACTGTTTTTCATAGTCAGCCTTCTTCTTTTTGATGTCGCTGAACTCAATCTTCTGGTACTTTTTGGCTTCGGTGTATACCGCCGGGCCTGTGAATGTCGAATAGAACGAAGACTCTCCGGGCGGCTTGCTGCCGTCCCGCTCCAACTGCAAATACAACTGGGGAGCCACGGCCGCGGCTCCAGAATTGGTGATTTCGTGCCGGACAGCCAAATCGTAGGCGCCCCGCTTGATGGTGTAGGTCTTGACCAGCTTCACGCCGCCCACTTCGGGAGAGGTAAAGGTGACGACAAAGCTGTTTTCGCCGTCCTTGAGCTCGCGCGCTCCGGACATGGCCATGGCGGTTTTGTGCGTTGGAAAGGCGGCCCCAGCCACGCCACCAATCAAGCCGGACTGCGCTACATAAACGCCCTGTTTGCTGTCGTCCAGGAGAACAACATTTCTAGTCTTGTCGGCCAGATCGACATGCTTCAGAAACTCGGTTTTGACGAGCGTGCCTCCTTCCGTGTCGAACGTCAGTTTCAGTACATCAGACGTAACCACGATGCGCTCACGCGCTGCCGCAGGCGCTGGTGCAGCTGCAGGCGCCACTGCTGGCCCTGCTGGAACTGCCGAAGCCAGGGGAACAGTTCCTACTGCCGCAGGGACTCCCGACGCTGCGACACCGGCAGGTGCCGCAGCGGTGGCCACAGGTTTGCCAGGGGTTGGAAAGAAGGTGGCCTGTTTGCCGTTATGAATCTGCCACTGGTCCCATAACAGCACCATGGAGAAGCCAAAGATCACCCACAAAATGGTACGGCGAATATCGTTCATGAGGATTTCTTGATAGATGAAGACGACGAACTGGCAAAAAGGCCAGTAAAAAGCCGCGGTTTTTCGGACGGTACGGGATCATGCCCTCCCATGCACCAGGGGTGACACCGCGCCAGTCGGGCCAGTGTCAAATAGCTCCCGGCTGCTGCACCGTGGGTCTGAAGTGCCTCAAGGGAATAAGCCGAGCAGGTGGGCTCAAACCGGCACGATGAGCCCAGCCAGGGACTCAACAGAAGGCGATAGCCTTTCACTGCGCCAATCAAAATGGATTTCATCATGATGTAGCAGCACCAACACCAGGTGCTACGCGTGTGAAAAGCAGATGAAGTTCCTCACGCACCGCCGCCTTGAAGGCGTCTGAGGTGGCACTGACAAAAATCGCCCTATCAAACCCTGCACGCAATCGCACCACGTGAGCGGCCACTGGAAGTGCTGACTCAAAACAGGTGCTCACGTTGTAAATCTGGCGTTTTATCGCGTTACGGGTCACGGCACGTTTGGCCCAGCGCTTGGGGACCATCGCGCCAACCCACACTACACGAGCCTGAAATAGCGCTACGGCCAATCCTGTTTCCAGGGGAGACTCTTTCGAATCCCGCAAGGGAGAATCAAGCGCAGCACGATGCAAGGCAAAGTGCGCCGTGCGGGCGACGGTGGAACCTGCGAGCACGGCCTGAAACTGGGGTCGCGTCTTCAGTCGCTGCACTGCCGGGTCAAACCAACGCGGTATGTCAGCAAACGCGACGACTTGGATGATCCGGCTTAGACAGCCAGACGCTTGCGGCCCTTGGCGCGGCGTGCGTTGATCACGGCACGGCCACCGCGGGTTTTCATGCGAACCAGAAAACCATGCGTACGGGCGCGGCGAATTTTGGAAGGTTGGTAAGTGCGTTTCATTTGAAATCCTAGGGAGCTTTATTTCCGGGTAACCAAAGATTATCGCAAATTTATCGAATCCCGGCAACACCTTACAGCCGGTACAGCTTGTAGCGCTGGAAGTCCCTGACTGGTCACCACCCTCTCTGGTAGCGGTTGTGGATAAATCCTTGATAAATTACAATCTGGCGTGCAGCAAACAATAACTATCCACAGAAGCTGATATCCAGAATGACTGAGGGACAATTCGACGGTTCACCCGGAGCAGCCAGCCTTGGCGCAGGGCAGGGTTTGTGGCAGGCCTGTATAGACCAGCTCGCACAGGAACTACCCGAACAGCAGTTCAACACCTGGATCAAACCCCTCACCGCCCAAGTGGCTGATGACCTGTCCAAGGTTACGGTTTTTGTCGCCAACCGGTTCAAACTGGACTGGATTCGGGCCCAATACAGCAACCGGATGGCCAGCATGCTCGAAAAGCTGTATGGTCAAACCATTGCTATTGAGTTAGCACTTGCTCCTCGGGAAATTGCTTCCAGATCTGGCATTGGTCAATCGTCACAAACATCCTCCGTCATCGAAGAGCTGGTTGAAGCGGGCGAGGATAAAGTGGTCAACGGCCCAAAAAACAGGCTGAACACCTCGCTCACCTTTGACACCCTGGTGGAAGGCACGGCCAATCGCATGGCGCGCGCCGCAGCCATGCACGTGTCCACCATGCCGGGTCACTTGTACAACCCCCTATTTATCTACGGTGGTGTGGGTCTGGGTAAAACCCACCTGATGCACGCTGTGGGTAACCGCTTGCTGGCAGACCGGCCCGCAGCCAAAGTTCTCTACATACACGCCGAGCAGTTTGTGTCAGATGTAGTTAAAGCCTACCAGCGCAAGACTTTTGATGAATTCAAGGAGCGTTACCACTCGCTGGATTTGTTGCTGATTGATGATGTGCAGTTCTTCGCCAACAAAGACCGCACGCAAGAGGAGTTTTTCAACGCCTTTGAGGCGTTGCTGGCCAAAAAATCGCACATTGTGATGACCAGTGACACCTACCCCAAAGGTTTGACAGATATCCACGAACGCCTGATTTCCCGCTTTGATTCCGGTCTGACTGTCGCCATTGAGCCACCCGAGCTGGAAATGCGTGTCGCCATTCTGATCAACAAGGCGCGTGTTGAAGGCACTGAAATGCCTGAGGAAGTCGCTTTCTTTGTGGCCAAAAACGTGCGCTCCAACGTGCGCGAGCTCGAAGGCGCCTTGCGCAAGATTCTGGCTTATTCGCGCTTCAATCATAAAGA
>JAABRC010000230.1 GCA_011391115.1 Candidatus Egaibacter danicus
AGTGGTACAGGGGCCACTACCACCAGCCACAGCAGTTCTGGTGGCGCCGGTGGCACCTCGCTCTTACAAGCCCGAACCGTCAACGAGGTAGTCAAGGCACAAACCAACAAGGTGCGACTGGCCCGGCTCAAGGGTGAACTCATAGACCGGCCGCAGGCCATTGCCCATGTGTTCAAGCTGGCCCGCAGTGAACGCGATGCCTGGCTGAACTGGCCAGCACGCGTGTCGGCCCAGATGGCCGCCAAATTGGAACTCGATGCGCACACCATGCATGTGGCGCTGGAAAACGCGGTGCGTGAGCACCTGCAGGAATTGGGCAATTTAAACGCAAGCGTTGACTGATGAGTACAGAAAACGACACCGAACATTACGACGGCGCAGCAGAGGTCGAGCGGGCCTGGCGTGATGGCCTGACCCCAGACCCGCTGCTGTCGGTCTCCGAATGGTCAGACCAGCACCGCATGCTCTCCAGTAAAGCCTCTGCCGAGCCCGGTCGCTGGCGTACCAGCCGCACGCCGTACTTGAAAGAGATCATGGACTGCCTCTCGCCCAGTTCGCCGGTAGAGCGGGTGGTGTTCATGAAGGCAGCACAGCTGGGCGCGACTGAAATGGGCAGCAACTGGATTGGCTACGTGATTCACCATGCGCCCGGCCCCATGATGGCAGTCTGGCCCACAGTGGACATGGCCAAGCGCAACTCCAAGCAGCGCATCGATCCCTTGATTGAGGAGTCAGCGGCGCTGCGCGAACTGATATCGCCGGCCCGGTCACGCGATTCGGGCAACACAATACTTGCCAAGGAGTTCAGGGGTGGCGTGCTGGTGATGACCGGTGCCAACAGCGCGGTGGGACTGCGCTCGATGCCGGTGCGCTATTTGTTTCTGGACGAGGTCGATGGTTATCCGCTGGACGTGGAAGGCGAGGGCGATGCCATTTCGCTGGCCGAAGCCCGCACCCGCACCTTTACCCGACGCAAGATATTCATTGTGTCAACGCCGACCATCTCGGGTGTGTCGGCCATTGAGCGAGAGTTTGAGGCCAGTGACCAGCGGCGCTACTTTGTGCCCTGTCCGCACTGTGACCACCGCCAGTGGTTACGCTTTGAGCAACTGCGCTGGGAAAAAGCCAAGCCCGAGACTGCAGCCTATGTCTGTGAGTCTTGCGAGCAGCCCATCGCTGAGCACCACAAGACTCGCATGCTGGAGTTGGGCCAATGGCGCAGCATGATCGATCAAGAGTCTGCAAAGAGCAGCAAAGGTCGCAAAAAAACCGCTGGTTTCCACCTCTCCAGCCTGTACAGTCCGGTCGGTTGGCGCAGCTGGCGTGATGTGGCTGCCGCCTGGGAGGGTGCAGTCAGCAAGGAATCGGGTTCGGCTGCAGCCATCAAGACCTTTAAAAACACCGAATTGGGTGAGACCTGGCTTGAAGAAGGCGAAGCACCTGACTGGCAGCGTCTGGTTGAGCGCCGCGAAGATTACCGCATCGGCAGCGTTCCCCAAGGTGGCCTGCTGCTGGTGGGAGGTGCAGACGTGCAAAAGGATCGTCTTGAGGTGTCGGTCTGGGCCTTCGGGCGCGGCAAGGCGTGCTGGCTGGTCGAGCACCGGGTGCTCATGGGCGACACCGCCAGAGACGAAGTCTGGAGACGTCTGGCAGAAATGCTCACCGAGCGTTGGACGCATGAGTGCGGTGCACTGATGCCGCTGGCCAAGCTGGCGCTCGATACCGGTTTTGCCACCCAGGAAACCTACGCTTTCGCCCGGAGTTGCCGAGACCCGCGCCTCATGCCCATCAAGGGCATGCGCGCAGGCGCCATGGGAGGTGCTGCGCTGATTGGCACACCCACCGCAGTCGATGTGTCGCAAGGCGGTAAGCGCCTGCGCCGTGGCATCAAGCTGTATTCGGTGGCGGTGGGCATGGCCAAGATGGAGCTGTACAACAACCTGCGCAAAGCGGCTGACGTTGCTGCTGATGGCACCACCCCGGTGTATCCGCCAGGATTTGTGCATCTGCCCAAGGTGGATGCGGAGTTTGTCCAGCAGTTGTGCGCCGAGAGTCTGATCACGCGCCACGACAGAAACGGCTTTGCCCACCGTGAGTGGCAAAAGATGCGTGAGAGAAACGAGGCGCTGGACTGCTATGTGTACGCCCGCGCTGCTGCGTCGAGTGTTGGTCTGGACCGGTTTGAGGAGCGTCACTGGCGAGAGCTTGAGCGACAAATGGGCTTGCCCGAGCCCAATGTCCCCAGACCGGAGCAACCCCTTGAGTCCACCGATGAAGGTGGCCTTGGTGTTTCTGGGCTGGCCAAACCCAATCGCCTGGTGCGTCGTGTCATTCGAAGCCGCTGGCTTAACTAGCACCTCAACGCCATGAGCCTGCAATCGCAATTCAACAGTTTCGTGGCGCGGGTTGCTGAGGTTTTTGAGCAGATCGATGCCCGCAGCGGGCCGATGGAGCGTCTGAGCACCACGGCCAAAGGCGATCTCGTGAGCGCCATCAACGAATTGGCCGCGCGCCCGAGTGCTGTCAGCAGCGCTGCGGCGTATGTGCACACCCAGGCGTCGGCATCTGCCGCCTGGGTCATCAACCACAACCTCGGGCTCAGACCTGCCGTGTCGATTCTCGACACCGGTGGCAATGAGATCGGGGCTGAGGTCATTCACACGAGCATGAACCAGCTCGTCATCCGATTTGCCATACCCGTTGCCGGGTTGGCCCGACTTATTTGAAAGGAAAACGCAATGTCACGCAAGCAACTCTCTGACCTCGACTTTGGTGGGGTCTCACGCATCCGCAATTTACCCTCGCCGGTGTCTGCTGACGAGCCGGCGCGTCTGGCTGATCTGAACTCGGCCGTGGAGGGGTTGTCCTGGAAGGACTCCTGCCGCGTCGCCTCCCAGACCAACCTGAACCTGGCATCGCCCGGCGCCACGATAGATGGCATCACCGTGAGTGTGGGGGACCGGGTGCTTGTCAAAGCACAGACGGTGGCAGCCGAGAACGGCATCTACATCTGCAACGGCGCTGCCGTCTCCATGACCCGCTCCTTGGACGCCAACGCGGCTGTGGAGCTCGAACAGGCTGTGACCACGGTGCAGGAAGGCACTTCAGCTGGAACGAGCTGGCGCCAATCGGTGGTCAGCTTTGTGCTCGACACAGGAGAGATCACCTGGATTCAGTTCGGCGCATCGGTCGGTGCTTCGTCAGAGACCAGCGCCGGCATTGCGGAGATCGCCACGCAGACAGAAACCGATTCTGGAACCGACGACGCACGCTTTGTCACGCCTTTGAAGCTCAATGCGTGGGCCAGCAAGACCCGCCGCGCGCAGGCGACCATTGGCGACGGTACCAGCACCCAGTTTGATGTCAATCACAACTTTGCCACGCGCGATGTGCTCGTTCAGGTCTACCAGGCTTCGGGAAACTACGAGCAGGTGAACTGTGATGTCTCGCTGCCCAGCACCAACAGTGCCCGGCTCAACTTTGCCGCTGCCCCTGCTGCCAATGCCTACCGCGTTGTGGTGATGGGCTAAATGATGAAGGATTTGGCCTTTCGGGTCATACCCGTCGTCTTAGCACTGCCGCCGTCATCGAGTGAGCTCGCCGGTGTCATCTTGCGCCTGTCCACCGACAACAAACCCTATTGGTGTGACGGCACAGGCTGGTTCGACTTGACCTTGATGGCTGGCCTTGATGCCCGCATAACGGTGGCGCGGCTGTCTGGTGACGTCACCAGCAACACCACGACTCTGGCCAATATCACCGGGCTGGCGATCGCACTCGCTGCCAACGCCACCTATGCCATTGATGCTAGGGTGATGTTCCAGAGTGGTGCGACATCAAACGGTATCCGGCTCACACAAACGGCGCCCGCGCTCGCCACTGTTGTTGCGCAGTGGGCAACGCCGACCTCGTTGACGGCTAAAACGTTTGCCAACCAGCGAACCTCAGACAGCGGGGGCGCGACCTCTGGCATCGATGCGGCCAACGCCAACAGCCTGGCCTGTGGCGAACTCCTGGTGAACACTGGGGCCACAGCAGGCAGCCTGCAGATTCGCTTTGCGTCTGAAGTCACCTCTTCCAACGTGGTGATCAAGGCCGGCAGCCACCTCATCGCCCACAAGGTTTCCTGATCATGGCCTACA
>JAABRC010000231.1 GCA_011391115.1 Candidatus Egaibacter danicus
AATCTGACCGCCACGCAATGCAGTGATCACAGCGGGCGTGCCGTTGAATGGCACGATTTGCATGTCAACGCCCGACGTAGTCTGGAACAATTCTGCGGCCAGATTCTGTGTGCTGCCGATATTGATGGTTCCCAGGTTGAGCTTGCCCGGATTAGCCTTGGCAAAAGCCAGCAACTCACCCAGGGTTTTGAATCTGGACTCTGCTGGCGTGACAATGGCAATGTCAAAGAAGCCAAGTGTCGAGATGGGCGAAAAATCTTTGACGGCATCAAACGGCAAGGACTTGAACATGCCCGCACTCACCGCCGTGCCATTGGACATCAGCAACAAAGTGTGACCGTCCGGCTCTGCCTTGGCCACTGCTTCACCCGCCACGATGCCGCCGGCACCGGGCTTGTTTTCAATGACCACTGGCTGACCCAGCGATTCGGACAGTTTTTGACCCACCGTGCGTGCGGTCAGATCAGCCACGCCCCCAGCCCCAAACGGCACCACGATGCGAACCGCTTTGGATGGAAAAGTCTGCGCACTGGCTGCAAAACCCATCACCATTGCACCAGCCAGCAACAATCCGCGTGTCAAACCATGCTTCAAAACGTTCTCCCCAGTCAATCAAAAAAAATCAGGCGCGTAGCGTCTGGTTGAAAAATGCCAGCGTGCGGTCCCATGCCAGTTTGGCCGCTGCGGCATCAAAACGGGGCGTGGTGTCGTTGTTGAAGCCATGCTGTGTGCCCGCGGCGTACTGATGCGCCGTGTAGCGAACACCTGCCGCCTTGAGTGCGGCCTCATAGGCGGGCCAGGATGCATTGATGCGTTCATCAACAGCCGCGAAGTGAATTAACAGTGGCGCCTTCACCTTGGCCGCGTCTTCGGCGGCCGGGTGGTTGCCGTAGAAAGACACGGCTGCGTTCAGATCAGGCAAGCGCGTGGACAAAATATGGGCCATGCCTCCGCCGTAACAAAATCCCACCACACCGATCTTGCCACTGCATTCCGGCCGATTCTTCAGAACGCCAGCAGCGGCCACAAAGTCTTCCCTTGTCTTGGCCTGATCCAGCTTGGGGAACAGCTCACGCGCCTTGTCTTCATCACCCGGATAGCCACCCAGTGGGGTCAACGCGTCCGGCGCAAACGCCACGAAATTGTCGAGCGCGAGACGCCTGGCAATATCTTCAATGTGGGGATTGAGCCCGCGGTTTTCATGCACTACCAATACGCCGGGCAACTTGCCCGTGGCATTGGCGGGTTTGGCCAGATAAGCTTTGACGGTACCGTAGCCGTTGGGTGAAGGGAACTCCACGATCTCGGTCTTGATGCGCTTATCGTCTTTGGGCACCACCTGGGCTGCTGCAAAATTGGGGCTGAGGGATGCCAGCAACATGCTGGCGGTCACGCCACCCACCGCAAACTTCTGGGCCCGGTCCAGAAAACCACGGCGGTCAATCGCACCGTGCACATAGGCATCAAACAGAATCAGCAGTTCCTGGTCAAAGTCGGCAGCGGTTTTGCGGGTCATGGCTATTTCCTCACATGGTTTGGATGGGGTTGAAGGGAAACACCAGAATAGAGCTTACACAAAAGGCTCACCGCGAGAAGGGATTAGGTTCGCCCGAATCCGTCGCGGCTTCCACTACCGTGCAACGCCCAGCAGCCGATCCAGCAATTCGGGCTGTTCGCGCAAGCTGGCTGCTGTGCCCGCATGCACGACCGTACCGCGGTCCAGCACGGCCGCGGTGTCTGAAATGGCCAATATCGCCTGTGGATGCTGCTCCACGATGATGGCAGAGAGCCCCTCTTCGCGGGTAATCCGGCGAATGGCTCGCAGCAACTCCTGCACGATGATGGGTGCAAGGCCTTCCAGAGGCTCGTCCAGCAACAACAAGGTTGGGTTCAGAACCAGCGCACGGCCCACAGCCAGCATTTGCTGCTCACCGCCGGAAAGCTGCGTTCCCAGGTTGGTCTTGCGCTCAGCCAGGCGTGGAAACATCTCGTAAACCCGCTCAGGTGTCCATTGCCGGGCTGAACGACCGGCGCGGGCTGGTCTTGCCACAGCTGTGAGGTTTTCATCTACCGTGAGGGATTTGAAGATGTTGCGCTCTTGCGGCACCCAGCCAATGCCCGCAGCCGCACGTTCGTGGGACTGCAACTTGTGCAGTGCAACACTGCCCAGCGAAATGCTGCCGGCGTGCTGCCGCGTGGCACCCGCCAGCGTGTTGATCAGCGTGGTCTTGCCGGTGCCATTACGTCCCAGAAGGGCTAGCGTCTGGCCTTCAGCCAGTGACAGCGAGACGTCGTGCAACACCACGGCTTCGCCATAGCCAGCACTCAGGGTCCCGACTTTCAGCAGGTCAGCCATGAGCGCCCTCCATGGCGATTTCATCGCCATGCCCCAGATACACCGCCTTGACCCGTGAGTCATTGGCAATCGTGTCGGGATCACCTTCGGTCAGCACCGTGCCGTTGACCAGCACCGTCATGCGATTGGCAAAGCTGAAGACAAGGTCCATGTCATGTTCAATCAACAACACCGATACATCGGCAGGCAGTGCGGCCACAGTCTGCAGCAGTTCTTCGCGCTCGCCGGCGGGTACACCGGCCACGGGTTCGTCCAGCAACAGCACCCGCGGCTCGCAGGCCAGTGCAATGGCAATCTCGAGCAGACGGCGCTTGCCATAGGCCAGCACATTGGTCTTCTGATCCATGACAGTCGTGAGATGGAACTGCTCCAGCAATTGTTCGCACCGTCGGATAACAGCCCCATTTGAACCCAGCGCCTGCCACCACTTGCCACCCATGCCCTGGTGCTGGGACACGGTCAACGCCAGTGTTTCCAGTGGCGTGAGCGTGTCGAACAGCTGGTTGATTTGAAAGGTGCGTACCATGCCACGGCGGACACGTTCATGCGGTGCCAGTTGCGTGATGTCCGCCCCCTCCAGCGTGATGCGGCCCTCGGTGGGCTCCAGCACGCCGGTGAGCAGGTTGATCAATGTGGTCTTGCCCGCACCGTTGGGGCCAATCAGCGCATGTCGTGCGCCACGGCGCAGATCCAGCGTCACATTGTTGGTGGCCGTGATGCCGCCAAAACGCTTGATCAGGCCCTGCGCACTCAGCACGATATCTTCGGTACTTTGCTGGTTCATGCTTTGCCCCCACGCGCGAACCAGGTCCAGGGTTTGAGCAGCCGCTCACGACCCACCATTACCAATACCACCAGGAACAGGCCGATCCAGAACGTCCAGTATTGCGGTGTGATGGCGGAAATCACATCCTGCATCAGCTTGAACACAATGGCACCGGCCACGCCGCCATAGAGCCAGCCCGTGCCGCCCACCACCAGAATCAGCATCACATCCGCGGAGCGGTGAAACTCAAACAGATCCAGCGAGGCAAACCCGGTGGTTTGGGCCAGCAGGGCGCCCGCTGCACCTGCCATGCCGGCTGCCACGGTATAGATCACCGCCAGACGCGATGTAACCGGGATACCAATGGCCATGGCACGCAACCGGTTGTCCCGGATGGCCTTGAGCGTGGCACCAAAGGGGGAGTGCACGATACGCCTGGCCAGCACAAACAGGATCAGCAATACCGTGATCGAGTACCAGGCCGCGGTACGTCCATACAAGTCAAACTCGAACCGGCCCAGCACCGGCCCCATCACCACCCCCTGCAGGCCATCAGCCCCACCGGTAAGCCAGTCCAGCTTGTTCGCCAGTTCCATCAGGATCAGACCGACGCCCAGCGTCACCATCAATCGGGTGAGATCACTGCCACGGATGATGGTCATGCTGCAGATTGCGCCCAGCAGGGTGGCAACCACCACGGCAACCAGCAGGCCTACTGTTGGGTCTGGCATGACCAGCTTGGAAAACAGCGCAGCCGTGTAGGCGCCCATGCCGAAAAAGGCAGCATGTCCCAGAGAGACAATACCGGTATACCCCAGAATGAGGTCCAGTGACACCGCAAACAGCGCCACGATGGCAATTTCATTGATGATCAGGGCATGACTGGGCAGCAGCAATGGCGACACCAATGCAATCAACCACAACACTGCTTCCCATGGCTTCCAGCGCCGGTTGACGAGCAGCGGATTCAGACTGCCTTTCATGATTTGCCGCCCTGACGAA
>JAABRC010000232.1 GCA_011391115.1 Candidatus Egaibacter danicus
GTACTGGCATCCGTCGAGCCTGACTTCGATACCGAAAAGGACGCCATTTTCAATATTCATTTGCAGGATGCTGAAGCAACGATCACGACCGAAACTTGGGCTAAGCAAGGCGACGTTGTGAACTGGCTGGTGTCACCTGCATTCGGTCTTCAGCAGGCCCGCTCGGTGGATGCCGAAGAGGCCATTGAAGCAGCAGAGGCCTGGATGCGTGGGGCGCAAGCTGCGTTGCCGCAACATCTGAACACCAAGGACCGCATCCATAAAGCGTTGCTCAAAAGCTTGCCCGGCCATGACGATTTTTGGCCGCGCTGGGTGGTTAGCACGAACATCGTCAAGGGTCGTCAATCATGATTCCAGTTTCGCGTCATGTGCTCAAGCCAGAGCCCTCTGACTTTGACGAAAGGTGCAGGAAGAAGGGGCAGGCTTGGCTGGTAAAGAACCCCAAGGGGGTACGAAAAGCTAAGCGCCCCAAGGACTTCTGGAGCCCCTTTCGTCCGGCCTTGGCGGATGCGTTTTCTGACCTGTGTGCTTACGGCGCCATGTATGAACCGAACGGTACTGTGGACCACTTTCAGCCCGTGGATACCCATGAATCACTGGCTTATGAGTGGAAGAACTACCGTTACGTGACAGGTTGGATCAACAGCAGCAAGAGCAAGAGCGCCGCCGTGCTTGACCCATTCATGGTACAGCAGGGTTGGTTTGAAGTACTGCTGCCCTCTTTGCAATTAGTTGCGAGGAAAGACCGCATACCGGCATCGTTGCATGCGCTGGCGGATGAAACACTGCGCCGTCTCCACCTGCGCGACGACGAACGCATCGTGCGCCAACGCCGCAAGTGGCTGGCCATGTACGAACTGGGCCAATTGAATTTGGACAATCTCAGAACTTTTGCACCACTGATTGCCGACGCTGTACAGGCCAGAGGCAATGGTTGACGCTCATGTTTCTGCTTTTTACAGAACCCGCGCTAAAGTCCAAGTGCAACACCTCTTTATGGAGAATCTGTTGCATGCCCAAGACCCACACCCACTTGACACTTGAAGAACGCGATGCGTTTTGGGCAGCCAGAAAAGACTGAAGCCCCGACACATTGCTGTGTCAGGGCCCCTGATACTCCTTCTACACATGGCAGATGAGCAAGTTGGATTCTAGCAAGTGGCCAGCAACCGAGCAACCGAAAGATCAGGGCCGATGGTGGTGGTAGGAGTTGCGTGCGCTGGTGGTGGCTGGCCTGCTGCGCGAGCAGGCAGTCTGGCGCGAGAACGACTTCATCAATGACGCCTTCTTCGACACAGCGTCCTCATGATAAAAATTGTGGTTATTTTTTACATGACAATGCCCTCATATCCAGTTTCTTGACATGACCGAAGACCAACTGGAACAAGAAGCCCCGGGACTGGCTGGCCGAGTTGGGCTATGCGGTCCACAGCAGCCACAGTTCCTGGCCATGTTGTGAAACCGTTCTTTCATAGCGGCGAACATTGTTAAAGAATGATTTAATATGTCGAACGTCAATTCAAGAACGCTTTCAAACCATGCGCACCACCGGCAGCTACGTCACCTCCACCACCCTGGGTGAGCCGGTGCGGGCCTTTTTGCCCCACCCGCTGCCGCCTGCCGACCCGCCTTTGGCGCCCGCGTGTTACGCGGACCTGAACCGCGCCGCTGAGCTGGCGCTGGCGCGGCTTTCGGGCGTTTCGGGCTTGGTGCCCTCGGTGGACTGGCTGCTGTACAGCGCGATCCGCAAGGAAGCGCTGTTGACTTCGCAAATCGAGGGCACGCAGGCCACGCTGACCGACCTGTTTGACGAAGAAGCGGGTTTTGCGGTCAGCAACACCGACGATGTGGAGGAGGTGACCAACTACCTGCGCGCTTTCCGGTGGGTGCAAAACACCCTGCGCGAGCCGGCGGGGCTGCCTATCAGCGTTCGGCTGCTGAGCGAGGCGCACCGCTTGTTGCTGGATGGCGCTCGCGGCAGGGGCAAGCAGCCGGGCGAGCTGCGCCGTTCGCAAAACTGGATCGGCGGCACCCGCCCTGGCAACGCGGTTTTTGTGCCGCCGCCAGCGGAACAGGTGGCGGGCTTGTTGGCCGAACTGGAGCGGTTCATCCACGCCGAGCCTGCCAAACAGGCCGGTTTGCCGGCCTTGGTGCGCGTGGCGCTGGTGCACGTTCAATTTGAGACCATCCACCCGTTTCTGGACGGCAACGGCCGCATAGGCCGCCTGCTGATCGCGGTGCTGATGGAGCATTGGGGCTTGCTGGCCGAGCCGTTGATGTATCTGAGCGGCTACCTCAAGGCGCACCAGGCGGAGTATTACCGGCGGTTGTCAGCGGTGCGCACCGATGGCGATTGGGAGGGCTGGGTGAGCTTTTTCCTGGACGGCGTTGCCGTTGCGGCCAGCGAGGCCGAGCGCGGCATTGTGGCGATTGCAAGCCTTATTGCGGCCGACCGGCGCCGACTGCTGGAAGCGCCCAGGGCCACCCCGGCGAGTTACCGGCTGTTTGAAATGCTGCCCATGATGCCGCGCTTCACCATCGAGAAGGTGCGCCAGCGGCTGGAGACGAGTTTTCCCACGGCCACGGCGGCAGTCAAAATTCTCGAAGAATTGGGTATCGTCACAGAGCTGACCGGGCAGAAAAAGAACCGCAGCTACAGCTATCAGCCGTACATCGAGCTGCTGACGCGATAGGCCCCAACAACAGACCGCGAGGGAGTGGCATGACCGAAGACCAACTGGAACAAGAAACCCTGGGCTGGCTTACCGAGCTGGGCTACACCCACCGCTATGGCCCGGACATTGCCCACGACGGCGCCGACCCGCAGCGAGCGAACTACCGCCAGGTGTTGCTACCGTTTCGCTTGCGCGAGGCGATTCAGCGGCTGAACCCCGATGTACCAGCGGCGGCGTGCGATGACGCTTTGCAGCAGGTGCAAGAGCTGGCGACGCCCGCGCTGTTGTCGGCGAACCGGGCCTTTCACAAGCTGCTGGTGGGCGGCGTGCCGGTGCAGTACCAGCAAGACGGCGAGACGCGGGGCGACTTCGTGCGCCTGATCGACTGGGCGCACCCGGAGCGCAACGCGTTTTGGGCGGTGAACCAGTTCACCATCAAAGGCCCGCACCACACCCGCCGGCCCGACATTGTGTTGTTCGTCAATGGTTTGCCGCTGGTGCTGATTGAGCTGAAAAACCCGGCCGACGAGAACGCCGACATCTGGAAAGCCTACGAGCAGATCCAGACCTACAAAGAGCAGATACCCGACGTGTTCCTGTACAACGAGGTGCTGGTGATTTCGGACGGCAGCGAGGCGCGGCTGGGCTCGCTCTCGGCCAACGCGGAGCGCTTCATGCAATGGCGCACCATCGACGGTGTGAATCTGGACCCGCTGGGCGCGTTCAACGAGCTGGAGACGCTGGTGCGCGGCGCGTTGGCTCCAACCTACCTGCTGGACTATTTGCGCTATTTCGTGCTGTTTGAGGACGATGGCGCGCTGGTGAAGAAGATCGCGGGCTACCACCAGTTTCATGCGGTGCGCGCGGCGATTGAGCAGGTGGTGGCCGCCTCCCGCCCCGACAGTTCGGCGGCGGTGCGCGGCAAGGGCGGCGTGGTGTGGCACACGCAGGGCAGCGGCAAGAGCATCACCATGACCTGCTTTGCCGCCCGGGTGATGCAGGAACCGGCGATGGAGAACCCGACCATCGTTGTGATCACCGACCGGAACGACTTGGACGGTCAACTGTTTGGCGTCTTCAGCCTGGCGCAAGACCTGCTGCGCGAGCAGCCGGTGCAGGCCAGCACCCGGCAAGAGCTGCGCCAGTTGCTGGGCAACCGGCCCTCGGGTGGCATTGTGTTTGCCACCATCCAGAAGTTCATGCCCGGGGAAGACGAGGACCTGTTCCCGGTGCTTTCAGAGCGCCGCAATATGGTGGTGATGGCGGACGAAGCGCACCGCACCCAATACGGCTTTGAGGCCAAGCTCAAGACCAAGAAGGTGAGTGCCACCAGCTTTGGGGCCTTAATTAGCAGCGATGGCGAGCGCATGACCCAGGCCGCCACTGCCGATTTGGTGCCACCGGAATACAAGACCACCTACCAAGTGGGTTA
>JAABRC010000233.1 GCA_011391115.1 Candidatus Egaibacter danicus
GCAAAACCTGTTTGAAGGCGATGAGCTGTTGATCACCGCGGGCGGCTCTGCGGTGTTTGACCTGGTGATTCCGCTGTTGCGCCTGCATGACATGCAACGACCGATGCTGGGCGTGCTGCGCTCGGGCTGCTACATCACACATGACCATGGCAACTATGCGCGCTTTTTGCGGCTGGTGGAGCAACGCGAAGGACTCGACGCGTCGCTGCGGCCGGCGCTGGAGGTCTGGGCCATGGTGCAGTCCGTGCCCGAGCCCGGTTTGGCGTTGCTCACCTGTGGTCGGCGCGATGTGTCCTATGACCTCGAAATGCCATTGCCGCAGCGCCATGCCGCGCGCGCCAGGAGGCAGGTCAATGCCGTTCCTGCCGATTGGAAAATCAGCGCCCTCAACGACCAGCACGCGTACCTGCGGTTCGATCCGGCGGGCTTGATTCCGCAAGTCGGCGACCGAGTCGGTCTGGGAATTTCCCACCCCTGCACCACGTTCGACAAATGGCGCTGGTTGCCCCTGGTGGAAGACGACGGGGCCATCACCGGCGCGGTTGCCACCCGGTTTTGACGCGCTTGTCCATGATGACCTCGACCCAAGGCTTGCTGCAGCAGATGCTTGTGAGGCTGCCGGACCTGCCTGCGGCCCAAGGCAAAGTGGTGCATGTGATACTGGCAGATCCCCAGGGGGCCGCCCGTGCCACCGTGGAGCAACTGGCCCTGCAAGCCCGGGTGTCCATGCCGACTGTGGTTCGCACTTGTCGGAGCTTTGCCTATGACTCGGTGCGCGATTTCATGCTGGCCCTGGCGCAGGATCTTGCGGTTTCGGGCTCGCACCTGCACCGCAGCGTGCTGGATGATGACACCGCCCAGCAAGTGTCGAGCAAGATCATCCAGGCAGCGGTGTCCTCGCTCAGTGAACTGGGTCGCCGCCTCGACACCGACATGATCGACCGCGTGGCCGAAAAACTGGCCCAGGCTCGCCGCATTGACTGTTATTCGGTCGGGGCGGCTTCGACCTTCATGGCCAATGAGCTGCAAAGCCGCCTGTTTCGCCTGGGCCGCCCGGCCAATGCGATCTTTGATGCCCACCAGCAATTGGTCTCGGCCAGCACGCTTGGTGCGGACGGCGTGGCCTTTGTGATCTCGCATGTGGGGCGCATGCCCTACACGCTGGAGGCAGCCAAGTTCGCGCGCGCCCAGGGGACCACGGTGATTGCCATGACACAACCCGATACCCCGCTGGCCAAAATTGCCGACCTGGTGCTGGGAATTTCAGTACCGCCCGATGCAGTGATGCGTGTCGGAACCGAAGCCTATCTGGCTCACTTGCTGGTGATCGAAATCTTGATGGTGCGCCTGGCGCAGCGGCTGGGCCCGCAGGTGGCCTTTGGCCTGCAACAATTCAAGCAATTGCTGGAGCGGCATGGTTTTGACAGCGCCGAATATGCAGGCAGTCCAGACTTTGAAGCGAGTCAGGCGGATCCGCTTCACCCCCCTCATAACACCCCGTAATCGACCTGACATGACAGCTGCAACTTTACTCAAAAACGGATTGATCGTCGCCGGGGACAACACCCCGGCCTGGTCAGGTGACCTGTTGATGTCTGGCAAGCAGATTGTGGCCATGGCCGCGCCTGGCCAGATTTCGGCCGAGGTACTGGCCCGCTTCACGCTGCCGATGGCCGAGTTCGACTGCACGGGGAAAGTCATTGCGCCGGGCTTCATTGATGTCCACACCCATGACGATGCGGCCGTGCTGGACGCGCCCGACATGCTGCCCAAGCTGTCGCAAGGGGTCACCACGGTGGTAACCGGCAATTGCGGTATCTCGCTGGTGCCCATGATGACCACCGAGCCACCGGCGCCCTTGTCCCTGCTCGGGCGAAAACAGTTTCGATTTGGCGGCATCGAGGCTTATGCGCAGGCCATCGATGCCATGCAGCCGGGGGTGAATGTGGCCGCGCTGGTGGGTCACACCACGCTGCGCATGTGCCATATGAAACAACTCGATCGGCCTGCGCAGGCTGATGAGCTGGCGGCAATGGCTGCGGATCTGAAGCAGGCCATGGCGGCAGGCGCGCTGGGCTTGTCTTCAGGCGTTTTTTACCAGGAAGCGTTTGCGTCCGACCTGACCGAATTGACCGCCTTGGCCTGCACCGCAGCACGTGCTGGCGGCATTTACGCGACCCACATCCGCGATGAAATGGCCGCCATTTTGCCGGCCCTGCAAGAGGCGGCGCTGACCGCAAAGCAGGCGGGTTTGCCCCTGGTGTTGTCGCACCACAAATGCGCTGGGCCTGCCAACTGGGGGCGCACCCGAGAGACCCTGCCGCTGATCGAGGCGCTGGCCCGGGAGCAGGAGATTGGCATGGACGTTTACCCCTACACCGCGGGGTCGACGGTGTTGCGCGAAGACCTGGTGGACGGCGTGATCGACATTCTGATCACGGGCAGCGCCGCCCATCCCGAGATGGCGGGTCGCTACCTTGCCAACATCGCCCGTGACTGGGGCGTGCCACAGCAGGAGGCCTGCCGTCGGTTGATACCGGGTGGTGCGTGCTACTTTCAAATGCGAGAAGACGATGTTGAGCGTGTCATCGCCCACCCGCTGTCCATGATTGGCTCTGACGGTTTGCCGCACGATGAGCGGCCCCACCCGCGCCTGTGGGGCACATTCCCACGCGTCCTGGCGAGCTACTGGCGTGAAAAAGGGGTGCTGCAACTAGAGCAGGCCATCCATAAAATGACGGGCTTGTCAGCGCGGCGCTTCAAACTGGACGGGCGTGGGAATCTGCGAGTGGGTTACAGCGCCGATATCGTGGTGTTTGATCCCCAGCTTGTCAAAGACCTGGCGAGCTTTGAGAAGCCCATGCAGTTCAGTGCCGGCATTGAGCAGGTGTGGGTCAATGGGGTCTTGAGTTACACCGCAGGACAGCGCGGCACCGGCATACGTGCCGGGCGCTTCCTGAAACGGGGCGCCAACCCGGCTCAGCAGACATCATGACAAGGGCCGAGATCTTGCCCTTGGCCGCCTTGCTGCACGAATTCCCCGCTCATCTGGCCCGCGTCAAGAATTGCAGCAGTCTGGTTGCGGCGGCCGTCGTGCAGCCGGCCCGGGATCGTTCAACCATCACCGCCAGAGGCTGAGGAAAATTGCGATCGGCAACTCAACGAGAAGACCGAAAACACGGTATAAATTAATCCAGCTGACCTCCACGAAGCCCGGACCAATTCACATCATGAAAACACCTGTCAATACCTTCAAAAAAGCCTTGCATAACCATCAGGTCCAAATTGGTCTGTGGGTGGATTTGGCCGACGGCCTGTGCGCCGAACTCGTAGCCGGCATCGGCTATGACTGGCTGCTGCTTGATGGCGAGCACGGCCCCAGCGACCTGCGCACCATGCTGGCGCAATTGCAGGGCG
Source organism: Candidatus Egaibacter danicus (assembly GCA_011391115.1). The sequence goes on from JAABRC010000233.1 coordinate 3,418, forward strand.
TCTCCAGCGCCCACGGCTCCATTCCCGGCTTGGTGACGCACCCGATCGCTCGTGTGCCAGTGGGTGAATCCACCATCATCAAGCAGTTTCTCGACCTCGGCGTGCAGACCCTGCTTGTGCCCATGGTGGACACGGCCGAACAGGCTGCGCACATGGTGCGGGCCATGCGCTACCCGCCCGAGGGCATCCGTGGTATGGGCAGCCCCGTGGCCCGCTCTTCGCGCTGGCAGGGCTACCCCGACTACATCCATGAGGCCAATGCCCAGGTCTGTCTGCTGGTCCAGGTGGAGACGGTGGAGGCCCTGAGCAACCTCGACGCCATCGCCGCGACACCCGGCGTGGACGGCGTGTTCATCGGTCCGGCCGACTTGTCGGCGTCGATGGGTTTTCCCGGCAACCCGGGTCACCCCGACGTGCAGGCCGCCATCGCGGATGGCATAGCACGGATTCTCAAAGCCGGCAAGGCCCCTGGCATCATCGCCACCACGGAGGAGCAGGCGCGCAAATGGCTGGCGGCCGGCGCGTTATTCGTGGCCGTGGGCGTGGACACCATGCTGTTGTCCGATGCCGCGAGCAGCCTGCTTGCCCGGTTCAAGTCATCTGCCCCCAAGTCGTCAGCGGTCACTTACTGAACGGCCAGGTCTCCCCGTGCCACCAACCGTTGGTGTCCTTGGTGGAGGATGTCATC
>JAABRC010000234.1 GCA_011391115.1 Candidatus Egaibacter danicus
GCCAATATTCGATTGCGAGCCCACGCAATGGCGAGCGACCTGGATATAACAACCTGTCACTGACCATCAAACGCGTGCTGGAAGACCACAGTGGCAAACCTGTGCGTGGTGTGGCCTCCAACTATATGTGCGACCTGCAAATCGGTGACAGCGTACAGGTGATTGGTCCGTTTGGCAGCAGCTTTTTGATGCCCAACCACCCTCGATCCAATATCGTCATGATTTGCACCGGAACCGGTAGTGCACCCATGCGTGCCATGACCGAGTGGCGCAGGCGCTTACGCGCCTCGGGCAAGTTTGAAGGTGGCAGGCTGATGCTTTTCTTTGGTGCACGTACCCAGGAAGAGCTTCCCTACTTCGGACCGCTGCAAAACCTGCCCAAGGACTTTATAGACATCAACTTCGCCTTTTCGCGCACGCCAGGCCAGCCCAAACGCTACGTGCAAGACCTGATGCGGGAGCGAACCGCCGATCTGGCACCGCTGCTCGCTGACGGTAATAGCTATTTCTATGTCTGCGGTCTGAAGAGCATGGAAGAGGGCGTGGTGCTGGCCTTGCATGACATTGCCACGTCTGCGGGATTGAATTGGGAGACCGTAGGCACATCGCTCAAGCGCGAAGGTCGTCTGCATCTGGAGACCTACTGATGCACAGCATCACAGCACCTACATTTTCCACATTGAAGTTAAGCCAACGCGTACCCGGTGTGGCGCAAATTACCATGGCCAGAGCGGCCGTTTTCAACGCATTCGATGAGCTGATGATCAGCGAACTGGATGCCGCCTTCGCCGCCATGAGTGACGACACCAGCGTGCGCGTCATCGTGCTGGCCGGGGATGGAAAGCACTTCAGCGCCGGTGCCGATCTGCAGTGGATGCAGCGTGCGGCGGCAGCCACGGTGGAATGGAATCTGCACGATGCTCGGTGCTTTGCTGGCATGCTGCATCGCATTGCCAACGCCCCAAAGCCCGTACTCGCACGCATACAAGGCGCGGCAATGGGAGGTGGTGTGGGCCTCGCCTGCGCCTGCGACATCGCCATTGCAGCCGATAACGCCAGCTTTGCCGTGAGCGAGGCAAAATTCGGCATTCTCCCTGCCGTCATCGGCCCTTATGTGACCAATGCCGTGGGTAAGCGCCAGGCCCAGCGTCTAGCCTTGACCACTACCCGCGTCGCAGCGCTTGAGGCGCTGTCCATCGGATTGGTGCAGCAAGTTGTGTCACTCGATACGCTCGATGCCGCCGTGGACGCCACTGTGAAAGAGCTGCTGGCCGGCAGCCCGAATGCCCAGCGCGAAATAAAGACCTTGTTTGCGCAGCTGGAAGTTGGTCCTATCAGTCCTGAAGTGCGCGAACTTACTGCCCAAACCATCAGCCGCGTGCGTGGCACCGACGAGGCGCGCGAAGGCTTTGCGGCCTTTCTGGCCAAACGCCCAGCCAACTGGATTCCCCAATGACCGGCTTTAACTTGGGCCCAGCACCAGTGCCAGTGCTGGTGGTGGGCGCGGGCATCATGGGTTTGGGCATTGCCCAAGTGGCCGCCCAGGCGGGCCACACTGTCCTGCTGTTTGACATGCGCACAGATGCGGCGGCAGAGGCCCGGGACAAGCTGGGCGTCAGCCTGCAGGCCATGGCAACCCGGGGGAAATTCACGTCGGCCTCCGTGGAGCAAACCTTGTCCCGGATTGTGCCAATTGCCGCCTTGGAAGAGGCTGCCTCGGCAGGCTTGGTGGTGGAAGCGATTGTGGAAAAACTGGACGCCAAGCGCGGCTTGTTCCAGCAGCTCGAAGGTATTGTGTCGCCCGACTGCATATTGGCCACCAACACCTCCAGCATTTCCGTCACCGCCATAGCAAATGGCTTGAAGCACCCTACACGTCTGGTTGGTATGCACTTCTTCAACCCGGTACCAATCATGAAGCTGGTAGAGGTAGTGTCAGGTTTGCAAACCGCTCCCGCTGTCGCGCAGGCCATCTTTACCCTGTCCGAACGCTGGGGCAAGGTGGCGGTGCATGCGCGCTCTACCCCTGGCTTTATTGTTAACCGCATCGCCCGGCCATTTTATGCCGAGGCACTGGCCTTGCTGCAGGAGCTAGCCACCACACCTGCCGTCCTTGATGCATGTCTGCGCGCCAGCGGCTTTCGCATGGGCCCCTGCGAGCTGATGGACCTGATTGGGCACGACACCAATTTTGCGGTAACGCAGTCTGTTTACGAGGCCAACTTCTTTGACAAGCGCTATGTGCCCGCGTTGGTTCAGCGCGAGATGGTGGATGGCGGTATGTTGGGTCGCAAGTCCGGCCAGGGCTTTTACAGCTATGCGCCTGTTGCGAGCAGGCCTGGGGGCGGCTCCCGCGCGAATGCAGTACTGCCTACGGCCAAAGAAGTGTGTCTGCATGGCACGGGCGCATTGGCCGACGCCTTGCAGGTGGCGCTTCTCCAAGCCATCGAAACTGACTTGGTCGACAGCAGTCTGGTAGTGGCTGCAGTGCAATACGCGCCAGACAGTGACTGGGTGGGACTGGAAACAGAAGGTTGTCAACTGCGTCTTACCGATGGCAGATGTGCAACCCAGCTCGGCAAAGATGTCTGCGTCTTTGACCTGCCAGTGCTGACTCAGAGCAGCCGTGCAGGCACTGCCAATACCGTATTAGCCTGGGCACCGTCAGCTCGTGCCTCCTCAGCTTGGACAAAGCAGGCGCCGCAGTGGCTGGAAGCGATAGGCTTTATCCCACAACAGGTGGCCGACACCCCTGGCTTGGTTGTGGCACGGACGATTGCCATGCTGATCAACGAAGCGGCAGATGCCGTACACCAGGGCGTTTGTAGCGCCGCAGCTGCCGATGCCGCAATGAAGCTCGGTGTGAACTACCCAGCCGGTCCGTTTGAGTGGTTGGCCATTTGGGGAGCCGCGCCGGTCTGCGAGTTGCTGGACGCGTTAGACGCCCACTACCGTGGCGAGCGCTACCGCGTCAGCCCGAGTCTGCGCCAAAGCCTGTGGACGGACTGACACATGAAATTTGCTGAATTCATGCCGGGCATGGTCATCACGGCTGGCCCCTACAAAGTCGAAGAGGCCGAGGTATTGCAGTTCGCCAAGTCATACGATCCGCAGTGGTTTCATTCCGACCCAGTCGCGGCGACCAATGGCCGCTTTGGCGGACTGATTGCAAGCGGTTGGCATACCTGTGGCATTGCTATGCGCCTGATAGCAGACACCACCTTGCGCGATTCCGAGTCGTTTGCTTCGCCTGGACTGGCGTACGTCAAGTGGCCGCACCCTGTTCGCCCTGGCGACGCCTTGAAGGTGCAGGCCACAGTGCTGGAAGCCCGAATGGCTCGCAGTCAGCCCAACATGGGCATTCTGCGCTGGCGTTGGCAGATGCGCAATTCTCTGGATGTCGAGGTGCTGGATCTGGAAGCCACCAGCCTGTTCGACTTGTCCCAATAACTCTATAGCTTCATCAACATGAACCAAGCCTTTATCTGCGACGCCATTCGCACACCCTTCGGACGCTATGGCGGCGCTCTGTCCTCTGTGCGCGCCGATGACCTAGGTGCTATTCCCTTGAGGGCGCTGATGCAACGCAACCAAAGCGTGGACTGGTCCGCTCTCACAGATGTGATTTTGGGTTGCGCCAACCAGGCAGGGGAAGACAATCGAAATGTGGCTCGCATGAGCAGCCTGCTAGCGGGTCTGCCGTTGGAAGTGCCAGGGGGAACGGTTAACCGTTTGTGCGGTTCGGGCCTGGACGCCGTGGGCACTGCGGCACGCGCCATCAAGGCCGGAGAGGCCCATCTGATGATCGCCGGTGGGGTCGAAAGCATGAGCCGCGCTCCCTTCGTCATGCCCAAAGCCGAAACTGCATTTGGCCGAAACAACGCGGTCCACGACACAACCATCGGCTGGCGCTTCGTCAACAAGCTCATGAAAGAACAGTACGGTGTTGATTCGATGCCGGAAACGGCCGAAAACGTGGCAACGGACTACGCCATTGAGCGTGGGGCGCAAGACCGCATGGCCTTATCCAGCCAGATAAAGGCCGTGGCAGCCCAACAAGCGGGCCACTTGGCGCGAGAAATTGTGAG
>JAABRC010000235.1 GCA_011391115.1 Candidatus Egaibacter danicus
TGATTGAGAAAAAATTCAACTTAGGCCGTGCTGCATTGCTAAAATCTATTTCTCTTAGGGTGAGTTATATATTTGATTATCGCGTGGTTTTTGGAATCATTCTTTCGCTTATGCCACCTTTTGTTGCTCATCGAGTTATTGATTTAAAGAGATCAAATAAGTTGCCCATTTGTTGAATTTAAATGCTGGTAAATTTTTCAATATTATTGCGCAAGATGCGTTCGCTGTTTTCACGCATTTACAGCCATTTCTCAACGATCTGGTGTTACGGGTGTGCGGTCTGGAATCCGGCAATTTCCATCGGCCCGGGGTGCACGTTTGGCCGTGGGGTATTAATTCGAGCAACTGATGGGGGGTCAATTACTTTGGGCCAAGGTGTCTGTCTTGCTGATGGTGTCCAGATAATTTCGCAAAGTGGGGAGATTATTGTTGGCGATGATGTTTTTGTCGGAGTTGATTCGATCATTGTTTGTAGGGACAGTGTCGCCATTGGGCGTGATTCGCTAATTGCTGAATTTGTGGTTATTCGTGACCAGGACCACTGTACTGATTCAAGGCCGATACGACTGTCTGGGTTTAATACGAGTCCAGTTCTCATTGGTGCGGATGTATGGATTGGCTGCAAGGCATCCATCTTGCGCGGGGGCTCCGTGGGCGATCGGTGCGTGATTGGCGCACACGCGTTAGTT
>JAABRC010000236.1 GCA_011391115.1 Candidatus Egaibacter danicus
GTTAGTTAAGTCTCACATCCCGGACGACATGCTTGCGGTAGGCGTACCAGCTCGTGTCGTCAAGCGGGTGGGCGCCGGGCAATGATGCCGGGTCGCATTTCGATACTGCTGACAGACCTTCGCGGCGGCGGTGCCGAGCGGGTGGCTGTCAACCTCGCCAATGGATTGAGCCAGCGCGGCCATCAGGTGGAGATGGTGCTGATGACCGCTTCGGGCGAGTTTCTGGCTGATTTGCGGCCCGAGGTACGAGTGGTGGCCCTGAATGCCCAGAGGTTGCGGGGAGTTCTGTTTCCGCTGGTGCGCTATCTTCGTCAGGTGCAACCAGGTGCGTTGCTCGCTTGCGTATGGCCGCTCACCGTGATCGCGCTGTGGGCGCGCTGGCTCGCAAGGGTCAGCACGCGCGTGGTGGTGGCTGAGCACACCACTTGGTCCAGGGCCGAAATTGTCAGTTCGCCATTCGTACGCTGGCAGGTTCGCGTCACCATGCACCGTGCGTTTCCTGGGGCGGATGGTGTTGTAACCGTATCGAAGGGCGCAGCGGACGACCTTGCACGCTTCGCGCGGATCGACACGAAAAGCATCAAGGTAATCTACAACCCGATCGTGGGTGAAGCAAAGGCGATGGCACACGGGTCGTTCGCACCGTTCGGGTGGTGGGAGGGAGCGCACCGACGTATATTGGCCGTGGGCACGCTCAAGGCCATCAAGGACTACCCCACGTTGTTGACCGCATTCGCCGCATTGCGCCAGACTGTCGATGCGCGCCTGCTGATCCTGGGTGAAGGGGGTTCCAGGGTCGCGCTGGAGGCGCAGGCGCGGCGCTTGGGTATCGAGTCCAGCGTGTTCATGCCCGGATTCATCATGGATCCAACACCGTACTTTCAACATGCCGACCTGCATGTGTTGTCGTCCACTGGCGAAGGTTTTGGCAATGTTATCGCCGAGGCGCTGGCAGCCGGCACCCCTGTGGTCAGCACGGACTGTCAGTCCGGGCCGCGCGAGATTCTGAGTAACGGTCAGTTCGGCCGCCTTGTGCCCGTGGGTGATGCGGAGGCACTGGCGCTGGCCATGGCCGAGTCACTGGCCGACACGCATGACCGCGAGGCGCTCAAGGCGCGGGCGCAAGACTTTTCGATCGACAGGGCGGTTGACCAGTACGAAAAGCTTTTGCTCGGCCGGTGACATGCAGCGCATCCTTTTGCTCATCCCCTCCATGGCCAGCGTCGGCGGTACCGAGCGCGTCGTTCATTCTCTGTCAACGCTATTGCGCGGGCCGGGGCGTGAGGTATTTCAGGCCACGTTTGATGCCCCAGAAGTGCCGCGGCATTTCGACAGCGTCGTGCCGCTTTACCCGCTGGGTCCCATACCCCGGCTGCCGCTGCCCCTCAGGCCGTTGGCCTACGCGCTCACCGCGTGGCGGTTGCACCAACTCAAAAAGCGCCTCGATATTGACGTGACTATCAGCAACCTCTGGGGCGCGGACTTGATCAGCATACTTTCTAGAGGGGCTGACCGGAAGATTGCGCTGTGTCACATCAACGTGGTTGGCAATGCGTCCAACCGGCTGATGGTCCAGTTGCGGCCTTTGGTGGCAGCGGTTTATCGCCGGTTTGACCGCGTGATAGCTGTCAGCGAAACCCTCGCGGCAGAACTCAAGGCGCTTTATCGGCTTCCGGCGGCGCGTGTGGGGAACATCGATAACTTTGTGGACCGGCCCGATGCGATTTCAACGCTGCCTGCAGACGGTGTGCAGCGCTTCATTTGGTGCGGTCGCCTCAGTCCTGAGAAGAATGTGGCGGGGTTGTTGCATGCCTGGGCGGGTTTTGTTGAGGGCCGCACCGGAGTACAACTGGTGCTGCTGGGTGATGGGCCGTTGCGTGACGAATTGATGGCGCTGGCCGCGTCATTGGGTCTTCGCGTGGCGCCAGCGATGAGTGATGCAGGCGCGCAGGTCATCTTTGCTGGCGAAGTGTCTGACCCTGCTGCTTACATGCTGGGCGCGCGTGCGCTGCTGCTCAGCTCGCATGCCGAAGGTCTCCCTATGGTGGTTCTGGAGGCCTTATCGCTGGGTTTGCCCGTGCTGGCTTCAGATTGCCAGGCAGGTGGTGTCCGCACTGCGCTGTTGGGCCATGGCAGCTGCAACCCGCTGCGTATCGCGGCTGAGGCTGCGCCTGCAGGTTTTCTGTTACCGGTGCCCCGCGGTGATGCGCCCGCGACGCTTGCCCCCTGGCGCGAAGCGCTGGCCATAGCCAGTCAGGATGAGGTGCACGTGAAGGCTTGGCAGGTGGGTGCGCTGGATCGTGCGCGTCATTTCAGTAGCAATGCGGTTCGGGCGCGTTGGCTGCGGGCAATTGACTTTCAGGCGGTGAATGGATGAGTGTCTTGTACATCACCCAAAACGGGGTGACCGATCATATTGGCCGCTCGCAGGTCGCCCCTTATGTGCTGGCACTTGCACGGCAGGGTTACCGCATTCACGTCCTGAGCGCTGAAAAGCCAGGGCAGGACGCGCTGATTAGCCAATACCAGAAGCTGTTTGACGACGCAGGCGTGGCATGGACTCGGGTGCGCTATCGCAACAAGCCCGCTGTGCTGGGCCAGGCCTGGACGCAAGCAGCCATGAAGCGGGCTGCAAAGGCCATCATTCGTAGCGAAGATATCAAGGTCATTCATTGCCGCAGTTTTCCGCCGGCCTTGATTGCGCACCGGCTCAAACCAGCATTGGGCGTGAAGTTCATTTTCGATTTCCGTGATTTCTACGCCGATGGCGGGTTGAAGAAGGCGCGGGGCCTTGCCCGCTTGGCCTTCCACAGGCTGAAGCAGCTTGAAGGGCCCATGATCCGAAACTCGGATAAGGTGGTTTGCTTGACAGAGCGTGCCAGAGATCTATTGTCAGATTGGTACCTGAAGGATGTGGCTCAGCCTCATGGGCGCTTCCAGGTGATTCCCTGTTGCGCCGACTTTGAACACTTCGACCCGCATCGTGTGTCGGCGGAAGATCTCATGCAGGCCCGTAGTAAGGCCGGTTTGCAGCCGGATGATTTTGTGCTGCTGTATTTGGGCAGCCTGGGGACAGACTATTTGCTGCCGGAAATGCTGGCGTTGTTCCGACAGACGCTGGCGGTCAGGCCGGGCGCTCACTTCCTGTTCGTGTCCAACAACGGCCGGGAACTGGTCGAAGCCGAGTGCAGGGTGCAGGGCATCCCGCCCGAACGGATCAAGTTTGTTTCGGCCGACCGCAGCGAGGTTCCATCGTTGATTGCGCTGGCCGACCTGTCGGTCGTCTTCATCCGGGCTGACATTTCGAAGGTGGGTTGTTCACCCACCAAGCTGGCTGAGTTGTTTGCCTGCAATGTGCCCGTGATCGCCAACACAGGCGTCG
>JAABRC010000237.1 GCA_011391115.1 Candidatus Egaibacter danicus
GATGCGGCCCGGCCCGGACACCCATCCCAACCTGGCGTAAAACAGCACCAACCCCATCAGCCCCAGCCAGAAGATGGGCACGGAGTAACCAATCAAACCCATCACCCGAACCACCTGGTCCACCAGACCACCACGGCGCACGGCGGCCCACACGCCCAGCGGCACACCGATACCGGCGCCAATGATGATGCCGAGTGTGGCGAGTTCGATGGTTGCCGGAAAAGTTCGCCGGATGTCCTGCATGACCGGGTTGGACGTCAACACCGAGGTGCCAAAATCTCCCTGCAAAACCTTGCTGAGATAGATGTAGAACTGCTCCCACAGCGGTTTGTTCAAACCCAGTTCTTCCCGTACACGCGCAATGACATGCTCGGGCGCACGATCACCGACGATGGCAAGCACCGGGTCAATCGGGATCACACGCCCGATGAAGAAAGTGACGGCAAGCAGCCCCAGATAGGTCAACAGAATGACCAGCAGAAAGCTGCCCACCGATTTGAACACCCGTTGCACACGCACGCCGCCGCTGGGGCGCGACTGCGTCTGGATGGCTCTGCTCAAACCAGATCTACCGCCGTGGGTTTACTTCGAAACCTTGAACATGTAGGTTGAGTCGGACGTTGGCCCGATCTTCAAGCCCTGCACGTCACTGCGCATGGCGGCCACTTCGATCTGCTGAAACAGCATCACGAAGGGGCTGTTCTTGCGAAAGTCCGCCTGCATGTCTTCGTACATGGCTTTGCGTTTGGACGCATCGCGCTCCAGTACGGCAGCGTCCGCCTTTTTGGTCAACTCGGGGATGTCCCAGGAATTGCGCCAGGCCAGTGGCTTGGATTTGGCATCGTCAGCATTGTTCGGGTTGCGTGCAAAGGTATCTGCATTGGTGTGCGGATCCCAGTAGTCGGCACCCCACTGGCCAATATAGATGTCATGGGTGCGGGCGCGGTATTTGGTCAGCGTCTGCTTGCCGTCACCGGGAATGATTTCGATGTCAATACCGGCACGTTTGGCGGTCTGCTGGAATGCCTCTGAAATGCCTTGTACAGGCTGGGTTGTACGCATGTCCATCGTCACCTTGAAGCCGTTGGGCAATCCGGCCTTGGCCAGCAGTGCCTTGGCCTTGTCCACGTCCAGTTTGTAGGGGTTGACCGTACTGGCACCCAGCAACCCGACGGGCAGGAAGTTCTGATGGATCACGCCAATGTTCTTGATCAGAGTGTCGCCAATCGCGCCGTAGTCCACCAGCCATTTAAAGGCTTCGCGCACCTCGGGCTTGGCCAGGTTGGGATTCTTCTGGTTCAGGCTGAAGTAGTAAACCGTACCCTTTGGCGTAGCGGTGGTCTTGATATCCTTGTTGGAAGCCAAAGCGGCCAGATCCTGTGGAGACAGGTTGCGGGCAATGTCGGCATCACCTTTTTCAAGCAGCAAACGCTGGGTTGCAGCCTCTTTCACATGCCGGTAGATGACGCGAACGAGTTTTGACTTTTCACCGTAATAGTTGTCATTGCGCTCCAGCGCGACGATTTCGTTGGCACGCCACTCGCGGACCTTCATGGGGCCAGACCCCGCGTAGTTGGTTTTCAGCCAGCCATAACCCATGTCGCCAGCCGTCTCCTTGGACATCACGAGTTTTTTGTCAATGATGGCCGCCACGTTGGCCGTCAAACAGTTGTACACGAAGGTTGGTGCGTAGGATTTGTCGGTCTCCATCGTCAGCGTCAGCGGCCCGGTTTGCTTGATCTTGTCCTTGACGTTATCTTTGGTAAAGCCAAACTGGGTCAGGATGAAGGCGGGCGTCTTGTCAAGAATCACGGCGCGCTGCAGGGAGAACACAACGTCTTCAGCACTCATGGGATTGCCAGATGCGAACTTCAACCCGGGCTTCAATTCAAAACTGTAGGTCTTTCCGTCAGCCGATACCGACCAGGATTTGGCGATGTCTGCCACCAGCTTGGACGGGTCGTTAACGTCGTAACGCATCAGCCTGTCGTAGGAGTTTCCCATGATCTCGCCAGCCGAAATCTCAAACGACTCGCCGGGATCCATCGTGATGATGTCGTCAATAGCCCAGGCCACCACCAGGGTATCTTTTGGGGTGGCTGCCAGCGCGGAAGTCATTCCCCCCAGGCTCAACATGATGGCCGAGGCGGTCGCTACGCCGAGCATGCGACGCGTGAATGGCGGTGTGGAAATTTTCATGAGGCTATCCTTCTGATGCGACCCTTCTCAGGCCGGAATTATTGTGAAGCAATCACCAAGCAAGTTTCATGCACACTTCGGTTTGATGTGTTGCGCTGAACACTTTAGCCCCGAAAACCCGATCGGCGCTACAGGGTTACACCTAGCTTGTGGCTGCCAGCATGGGATTGAGTGCACCCAGGGCGGCACTGGAAATCAAAGGATAGGCGTCTCGCTCGGGTAGCGCGTAATGCCACCATTCGTGCGGAATATGCTTGAAACCGGCACTTTCCATGATGTGCAGCAACAGCATCCGGTTGGCCTGAGCCTGGGGCGATACCCGATCGCAGAAATGGTGAGACAGCGAAGTCATGTCATCAAAGGCCGTACCCATGTCGAGTTCGCGGCCCGCTTCGTCCGCGAGCGTCAAGTCAACTGCCGTGCCACGGGTATGGTTGGATCCGATGCGCGGGTCAGCCACATACGCCTTGTCAGGTGCAGTTTCCCACAACAGCACTTGTGCCTCATGGGGCCGAAAAGCATCGAATATCTTGAGTCGGCAACCCGCTTTGGCTGCATGCTGAACGGCGAGGCGCAAACAGGCGTCTGCATCACGGTGAATCAGGCAAATGGGGCGCTCGTAGATGACACGACCCGCCACGTTGTGGGGAGTGGCATAGGTGAGATCGAGCAGGACGTCGTGCGTATGGTTCGTAACGGGAACCAGGGGATGGGATCGAAATTTGGCGTCGGTAGCATCACGACAAGGAACACTGGTGCTTTTCTCGCCGGGGATGATCGCCCCGGCACCGACATGGCTCCCACTGTACTGCTGATACATAGTTGTCTGCTTCGAAAAGATGTGAAAAAAGTCCCGTTTTCCCGGACTACTGTTTACGTTTTCTGGCGTTGTGCCCGTCGTTGCCGGAGCACTGTAACCGACTCGCCGCCCTCTCCCCAGTTGTCGGGATCCACTTCATCAATGATCACCACCACACTGCCGGGTCGTTTATCCAGCACGGTTTGCATGAGTTCGGTGACACCCGCAATCAGGGCGGCTTTTTGCTCGCGGGTAGTGGGTTGGTCGCGCCGGGTCAGGCGGATATTCACCAGTGGCATGGGTTCTCCTGATTCATCACAAAAGGGAATAAATGGGGCCGACGACGGGCCTGCGTTCACCAAATTATCGCCATACGCCCTGCGGCGGTGCGCAGAGAGCCACAGACGGTGCAAATAACCATGACGACAGGCATTTCTTTCACGGCCGGACTTGCACGCTTCTTGCTGAGCAGTATGCTTCAAACTGCTATCTGGAGCGACGTCATGAAAACTGCCTGGATAAACACCCTCACCTGGGTTGCCATCGTTCTGCTGGCGCTGGCTCTTGCCTTCATCGGACCCAAGGAGTCCAGTGTGATGGGCAAACTGCCGCAATTCATGATCCATTCGACACCTGACGCTCACACCGGGTGGATGGCCCCTGCATTTTCTGCAGACCGGACGCTGGCATTGGTCACCTTCAGCAAAAAACACCGGCCAGAGGCCGAAAGCTGGATCAGGGGGCTGCAGCTTCAAAATGATTCATCCATTTCATGGGTGCGAATGCCTGTCCTGAAAGACCCTGGCGATGCTGCGATTCGCGATGCCATGGAAGTCCGGGTCCGGTCACATTACCCTGCCGGACAGGGCAGCGGTAACCTGTTGCCGATATTCGCTGACCGCAATGTGTTTGTTCAATCTGCCGGCCTGAACGATACGGAACATGCCTATGTTCTGGTGCTTGGCCGTCAGGGAGAAGTACTGGCCCGTGTTGCTGGCCAGTTTGATGAAGCCAAGGCTGAAGCCCTGCGTGAAACTTTGACGATGCAGGGGCTGTAAGGACGTCGCTGCT
>JAABRC010000238.1 GCA_011391115.1 Candidatus Egaibacter danicus
TGAAACGCTGACCCACGCCATCAACGAACTCAAAGACGCCTACGCCAGGTATCAGAATGACCCGGCGTTTATCGCCGAGTTTGAATACGAGCTGGCGCATTTCGTCGGTCGCCCCTCCCCGGTCTACCACGCAGACCGCATGACCCGCGAAATGGGTGGTGCCCAAATCTTCCTCAAGCGTGAAGACCTGAATCACACCGGCGCACACAAGGTCAACAACACCATCGGCCAGGCCATGCTCGCCAAGCGCATGGGCAAGCCGCGCGTGATCGCCGAGACCGGCGCCGGCCAGCACGGCGTAGCCACGGCCACCATCTGTGCCCGCTACGGCCTGGAATGTGTGGTCTACATGGGCAGTGAAGACGTGAAGCGCCAGAGCCCCAACGTCTACCGTATGAAGTTGCTCGGTGCCACCGTGGTACCGGTCGAGAGCGGCAGCAAGACATTGAAAGATGCCCTCAACGAGGCCATGCGCGACTGGGTTGCCAATGTGGATAACACTTTCTACATCATCGGCACGGTGGCTGGTCCCCACCCCTACCCCATGATGGTGCGGGATTTCCAGAGCGTGATCGGCAAGGAATGCCTGGTGCAGATGCCGGAGATGCTTAAAGCCCAGGGTTGCAAGACCGACCAGCCTGACGCGGTGATCGCCTGCGTGGGCGGTGGCAGCAATGCCATGGGTATCTTCTATCCCTACATCAACCACGCGAACACGCGCCTCATCGGCGTGGAGGCTGCGGGCGAAGGCATGGACAGCGGCAAGCACTCCGCTTCGCTGCAGCGCGGCAGCCCGGGTGTGCTGCATGGCAACCGGACCTATGTGCTGCAGGACGACAACGGCCAGGTGACAGAGACACACAGCATCAGCGCGGGTCTGGACTACCCGGGCGTCGGCCCCGAACACGCCTTTCTCAAGGACATGGGTCGTGCTGAATACGTGGGCATCACCGACAAGGAAGCGCTGGAAGCATTCCATTACCTGTGCCGTACCGAGGGCATCATTCCCGCCCTTGAATCAAGTCACGCTGTGGCCTACGCAATGAAACTGGCCAAAACAATGCGCGCCGATCAATCCATTCTGGTCAACCTGTCTGGCCGCGGTGACAAGGACATTGGCACGGTGGCTGACTTGAGCAACGCTGATTTCTACTGCAGGCCAAGTTGCAAGGGCCAGGCCATCAAAGGTGGCGCCATGAATATTGAACAGACTGTGCAGGTGGTGAAATGAACCGCATCGCCAAAACACTGGCGACACTGAAGGTACAAAACCGCAAGGCGCTGATTCCCTACGTAACAGCTGGTTTCCCATTCGCTGACATTACACCCGATCTGATGCACGGCATGGTGGCCGCAGGTGCCGACGTGATCGAACTGGGCGTGCCATTCTCTGACCCCAGCGCCGATGGCCCGGTTATCCAGAAGGCGGGCGACAAGGCCCTGGCCTTTGGCATTGGCCTTGTGCATGTGCTGGAGATGGTGCGTGTGTTCCGAAAGAAGGATTCCTCTACGCCCGTGGTGCTAATGGGCTACGCCAACCCGATTGAGCGCTACAACCAGAAGCACGCCGCAACCCAGGCTACCCAAAGCGCGTTTGTGCGCGACGCGGCGGCGGCAGGCGTGGATGGCGTGCTGGTAGTGGATTACCCGCCTGAAGAATGCGAGGCATTCGCTGCCGAGCTCAAGGCTGCGGGTCTGGACCTGATCTTCCTGCTCGCCCCCACCAGTACGGACGAGCGCATGGCCCAAATTGCCCGCATCGCCACCGGCTACGTCTATTACGTGTCGCTCAAGGGCGTCACCGGTGCCGGCACGCTCGACACGGCGGCGGTCGAAACCATGCTGCCGCGCATTCGCCAGTTTGTGCGTGTGCCGGTTGGCGTGGGCTTTGGCATCCGCGATGCGGCGACCGCCAAAGCCATTGGAAAGGTTGCCGACGCCGTGGTGATTGGCAGCAAAATCATCCAGCTGATTGACAACCAGCCCCGAGACAACGTGGTTCAGGTTGCGGGAGATTTCCTGCGTGAAATCCGTGCCGCTTTGGATTCATAATTCAGCCCTGTCCTGACCCGGCCTTCAACTGATGCGCTTACGAGGAATTCAATATGTCCTGGCTTGAAAAATTGCTTCCCCCGAAAATCCAGCACACTGACCCGGCCGACCGGCGTAGCGTGCCTGAAGGCCTGTGGATCAAATGCCCGAGCTGTGAAACGGTGTTGTACAAGACCGATCTGGAGCAAAACCAGAACGTCTGTCCTACCTGCAGCCATCACCACCGCATTGGTGCCCGTGCGCGGCTCAACGTGTTTCTGGACAACGAGGGCCGGTTCGAGATCGGTCAGGAAGTGCTGCCTGTAGATGCGCTCAAGTTCAAGGACAGCCGCAAATACCCCGAGCGCCTCAAGGAAGCCATGGACAACACCGGTGAGACTGATGCGCTGGTGGTCATGGGCGGTGCCGTGCACAGCATCAGTGTAGTGGCGGCCTGCTTTGAATTTGAGTTCATGGGCGGCAGTATGGGTTCCGTCGTGGGGGAGCGCTTTGTGCGTGGCGTAGAGACTGCCATCGAGCAAAAAGTGCCATTCATCTGTTTCACCGCTACCGGGGGAGCGCGTATGCAGGAAGGCCTGCTGTCTCTCATGCAAATGGCCAAGACCAATGCGGCACTGACGCGCCTGGCCAAAAAAGGCCTGCCTTACGTGAGCGTACTGACCGACCCCACCATGGGTGGCGTGAGCGCCGGTTTTGCATTTTTGGGGGATGTGGTGATTGCCGAGCCCAAAGCGCTGATTGGCTTTGCCGGACCACGGGTGATCGAGTCAACAGTTCGCGTGACCTTGCCCGAAGGCTTTCAGCGAGCCGAGTTCCTGCAGCAAAAAGGTGCCATTGACTTCATTTGTGATCGCCGGGAACTACGCAAAACCGTGGCCAATACGCTTGCCATACTGCAGCGCCAGCCGGCCGACGCGGTAAGTTGACCGCCTGAACCAGTTGCTAGAGCAGCACAGCGCCCTGGATGGCGCCCAGCACAATCGAGGCGACCTGGAGCAGCACCAGTAACACCAGCGGAGACAGGTCGACCCCACCCACCAAGGGCACGACGCGGCGAATCGGTATGAGGGGTGGCGCACACAGGCGCTCAATAATGTCTGACAGGACGTTGCGGGACTGTACCCATGAGAGTACGGCGTACACGATGATCAATCCGGTCATGCCCGAGAGGGCCAGCCGGACCAGCCCAAACGTCGCCAGAATCGGGATGGTAACCAGACCGCCGGCCGCCCCCGCCAACAGCCAGAGAACCAGAAACTGCACCACTTCCAGCAGGAACGCAGCGACCAGGCTGGCCATATCCCACCGTCCCCAAGACGGCACAACGCGCCGCAACGGCAAGACCAGCCAGTCCGTCAAGGCAAAAACAAATCTGCCCAGCGGATTGCCTGAACGGGCAGACATGGGAATGCGCTGGTACTGCATGTACAACCGAAGCAGGCAGGCACCAGCGACCAGTCCGATAACGACTTCGAGCAGCAGGGAAATGATTTGGTAGAGCATGAATTTGAAGATATTGCGCGTTGAATCATAGCGCCCGACCATCCCGGGCAACAAAAACCTAAAATCTGTCTTTTAGTCCTCCTTGTGCGGCAAGCCGCATCCCCATCTTTTCTGGCTTTTCATGTCCGATCACATCCCACCCCAAACAACACAAGACGACAACCAGCTGATCATTGAGCGCCGCGAGAAACTGAAGGTAATGCGTCAACAACAGGCACTGGGCAAAGGTGTGGCATTCCCGAACGACTTTCAGCCAACCCACCGCGCCGGGGAGTTGTTCAACGATTTCGAGGCCAAAACCACAGACGAACTCGCCACGTTGGGTGCGACTGCCAAAGTGGCTGGCCGCATGATGCTCAAGCGCGTGATGGGCAAGGCCAGCTTCTGCACGCTACAGGACGCTTCTTTTGGCCCCTCAAACGGGCGTATCCAGATCTATGTCAAGGGCGAGGACATTGGCGATGAGTTGTACGCCAGCTTCAAACATTGGGACCTGGGCGACATCGTCG
>JAABRC010000239.1 GCA_011391115.1 Candidatus Egaibacter danicus
CTTACCAGCCGCGCCAGCTGCGCCAACATCGATGTTGGCAACCGGCATCCACATATAGGAGCCGTAGACTTCCCACTGAGGCGTCAGGCGACCGGTGAAGTCAATTTCTGCTCCGGCGACGTGGCGTTTGCCAGAAAGCGTGATCAGATTCGGGATGAGTGGATCGGTGTTGCGCTCATGCAGCTTCGTAGAGCGAAACACGGCCAGGCGCGTAGTAAAGCGCTTGTTTGCCGAGTCGAGTTTTGCGCCGATTTCGAAGTTGATGCTTTGTTCTGGTGGAATATTTTGATTGGCCGCGCTCAACGAATAGGCGTCACCTGATGTATTGAATGAATTCGCAACCGACATGTGATAAGAATCCAGGTCATTGGGCTGGTAGAGCAAACCCAAACGTTTGCTTATCTCGGAGACTTTCATGCGGTAGCTGGTGGTGGTCACCGGACCCGGCGCCCCATTGGGAATGGCAAACGTAGCGTAGTCACCTACCAGGTTGTCGTAGCGAAGCCCTCCCAGAACCTTCCAGTGTGGCGTTACTTGAACCAGGTCCTGTATGTATGCGCCCCAGCCGACAGAATCGAATGCGTTCGTCTGGCGCAGCACACGCACCGATTCGTCAATCCACGCCCCGTCATCCGGCGTACCAACGGTCGTGTTTGGCTTGACGGGCACAACACCGCCCTGCAGTGCGCTACGGGCACCATAAACCTGCCGCTTTTCGCTGGCAAAGTCGATACCACTCAACATCTCGTGTTTGAAACCCAGCGCATTGAATTTGGTGCTGAAATCACTTTGCGCATACAACGTGTCCATGTCCTGAATTTTTAGTTGGGTTCCACGCGATAGAACGGTCCCCGGACCAAAGTTGGTCAGATTGGTGGCGCCTGGCGTTGCGTTGGTGTTTCCCACGATGCGCACCGTGCCAGCGCGCTGATCGCGCTTGTAAGCACCTTTTTGCACCTGGGTTTTGAGTTCGGTATCGCTGTCAAAACGGTGCAGATGATTGAAAGTGAGCCGGGTGGCTTGACCATCGTTGTAATCGCTGGCCATGCCGTAGTACGCCGTGGGGTCCAAAGGTAACAGCGTCTGGGCGGACGCTGGCGAAGTGGCTGTCGGACGAATCCATGGCATGCCGTAGTTCATGCCGTTGTTGTTGTCCAGGTGGTAGAGGCCAACCGAGAACTCGTCCCGCTCACCAATTCCCCAGCGGTAAGTGGCGGCAACGCCTTTCTTTTCCAGGCTGCTGCCCGCGCCATTGTTATCGGCCGTGGTGCTCATGGCATTGATGCGCAAGGCGGCACTCTCGCCAGTCTTGATGTTGAAATCACCCACGATGCGTCGGTACTGATGGCTGCCCAGCGTCAGGTCCACCTGGCTCTCATCAATCAGGCGCGGCACCTTGTTGACCTGGTTCACCGCGCCACCCGTGGAACCACGGCCAAACAACATCGACGCGGAGCCCCGCATGACCTCCAGACGGTCCAGGCTGAAGGTGTCGCGCTCATAAAACGCCGGGTCGCGCATGCCGTCCACAAACACGTCGCCCGTACTTTGCAGCGCAAAGCCACGCAGGCGAATGTCTTCCTCACCCCCCTCCGCCGCCAGAAAAGAGATACCACCCGTGTTTTTGAGCGCCTCCTTCATGGTGTCCAGATTGCGGTCGTCAATCAACTTTTCGGTAACGACGGTGATGGACTGGGGAATGTCACGCAGCTGCTGCGTTCCCTTGCCGATGCTGGTCTGTGTGGCCCGCAATGCGTCCTTGCCTTCGGGTGCCTCGGCTTTTTCCTCCACCACCACGGTTGGCAGCGTTTTGATCCCGGGTAGCGATGTTGCGGTCTGCGACCAGCTGTTGACGGATGCCGCCAGCATCATGGCGCCCAGCGGGAGCACACCATGAGACGCTACAATATTTGTAGCTGATTGCGCATATTTGGTAAGGGCTGGGGCACGATTTGGACCAGATTTTGACAGGATTGAGCGATGTTGGGCCATAACAGGAAGTCAGCAGGGGTGGAATTGCTGGCTGGCTTCATCTGTCAGGAGATGTGGCTGGCGGGAAGTGCCATGGTAACACATTAAATGAGAATTGTTCTTATTTGCAATGTTCCTTGTCTACGCCTGATTCACCTGGTCCCGATGGCATCCGGCCATGGGCGCCTTACACTCCAATCCCGATAACTCTGGACGGACTGGCATGAAGTTACTCATTACTGGCGGTGGCGGATTTGTTGGTGCCCGGCTGGCGCGGACCCTGTTGGCTCGTGGAACGCTGAACGGCCAGTCTGTCAGCTCACTGGTGCTGGCCGACCAGTTTGCACCACCCGCCGACTTGCTGGCTGATCCCCGTGTGCAGGCCCGCACCGGCCCTTTGCTGACGCAGTGCGCGGCTTTGGGCGAGGAAGGTTTTGACGGTGTGTTTCATCTGGCCTCCGCCGTTTCCGGCGAGTGCGAGGCGGATTTTGAGCTGGGCATGCGTTCGAACCTGGACAGCACCCGTGCCCTGCTCGACGCGCTACGCGCCGGTGTGCACAAGGGCGGCCAGGCGCCGCGTGTGGTGTTCTCCAGCTCGGTCGCGGTGTTTGGTCCGGATGCCGCCGTGCCCATGCCCTCTGTGGTCGCAGACGACACGCTGCCCGCGCCGCAAACGTCCTATGGCACGCAAAAACTCATTTGTGAGCACCTGATGGCAGACTACACACGCAAAGGCTACATCGACGGCCGCGCCGCGCGCCTGATGACGGTCACGGTGCGCCCCGGCAAACCGAATGGCGCTGCTTCGTCGTTTTTCTCCGGCATCATCCGTGAGCCACTGGCCGGGGTGGAATCAATCTGCCCGGTCGATCCGCAGGTTGCGCACCCTGTGTCGTCACCCGCCAGTGCCGTACAAGGCCTGATCACCGTCTATGAGGCCAGCCGTGACGCATTTTGCGGACGACTGGCCCTGAACCTGCCGGCACTGAATGTGCGCGTGTGCGACATGCTCGACGCGCTGGAGGAAGTGGCGGGCAGCAAGGTGCGCGCCCGCGTGCGCTTCGAGCGCGACGAACGTATCGCCGGCATTGTGGCCAACTGGCCAACTGGCGCCACGGCGACGCGGGCAGCACGCCTGGGCCTGAAGGCCGACACCAGCTTTGCCGACATCATTCGCCAGTACATGGCCGACTGCGCGAAGCTGCCCAATGGCAGCGACGCCCTCAAAGGCCTGTAGGCCCCACGTCATGCCATTTACTTCACTGGGTTTGTCCCCGGCCCTGCTGCGCGCCGTCAGCGCCAGGTCTTACCGCACACCCACGGCCATTCAATTGGCCGCCATTCCTGCCGCACTGCAGGGGCGGGATGTCCTGGGGTCGGCCCGTACTGGCTCAGGCAAGACCGCGGCATTTGCCTTGCCGCTGATTCAGCAGCTAGAAAAGGGACAGCGCGCCAGCCCGCCCCGGGTTCGGGCCCTCATCCTGGTGCCCACGCGCGAACTGTGCGCCCAGGTGGGCGAGTCCATTCGCAGCCTGACCCAGTTCCTGCCGCAGGCTTTGAGGGTGACCGTTGTGTTTGGCGGCGTGTCGATCAACCCGCAACTGATGGGTCTGCGCGGCGGAACGGACATCGTGGTAGCCACGCCGGGGCGCTTGCTGGACCTGATCGACCACAACGCGCTGACACTGGGCAGCGTCAACACACTGGTGCTCGACGAAGCGGACCGTCTGCTGGATATGGGGTTCTCGGATGAACTGACCCGCATCCTTTCCATGCTGCCCGCGAGGCGGCAGAACCTGTTTTTCTCGGCCACGTTTCCTGCGCCCGTTCAGGCTCTGGCGCAACAGTTGCTGCACGATCCCGTACGGATCGACGTGCTGCCTGAGGCCCAGGCTGCGGCCGACATTGCACAACAGGCCATCGCCGTCGACGCGGGACGTCGCACCCAGCTCCTGCGTCACCTGATTGTGACGAACGGCTGGAAGCGGGTGCTGGTGTTTGTAGCCACCAAGCACGCGGCTGAAATCGTGGCGGACAAGTTGCGAAAGGTGCGCATCAACGCCGAGCCATTCCACGGCGAGCTGAG
>JAABRC010000240.1 GCA_011391115.1 Candidatus Egaibacter danicus
ATCACCTCCACCATCAGCCGCACCATCATCACCCACGGTTCGACGCAGATGATGGTGTTGTCGATGTTGCTGTTTGGCGGCGCCACGCTGCACTACTTTGCGCTGGCGCTGACCATTGGCATCTTGTTCGGCATTTACTCGTCGGTGTTTGTCGCCGCCGCCATTGCCATGTGGCTGGGCATCCAGCGCGAAGACCTGGTCAAGGGAGGCACCGGGAAAAAGGACCTGGATCCGAACGACCCCAACGCGGGTGCCACCGTTTAGAATTTCTTGCATGGTTACATCCCTTCCGGCTCAGACCAAGTCGCAACTGGCGGCGCACATTCGGCAGCGCCTGGTTGATGAAGCGGTGCAGTCCATGGCCGCGTTGCGAGGGATGGTCGAGCTGCATTTGACAACGTTGTTTAGGGAAGTCGCTTCTGCGGCAGAGCCGCAGTTGCTTCGTGAAACCTGGACCCACTACCAAAAGCAGGGAAAACTCTGGTTCGAGGCCACCGACAAAGCCTGGCGGGCGGCCTTGAAGCCCGATGTACCGCGGTCAACCGGTTTGCCATTGAGCAATACCCTGGAGCTGGTCAGTACCGAGACAGTCGAAAACCAGATTCTTGCCTCGCGCATGGCCTTGTCGGTGATGGAAGTGGCCGCCGGTGAAGTCAATGATTTGCGCAAGCGGCTCAAATCACTGGATCCGCAACAGGAATTGTCAGCGCAAGACATCGTTCACCCCGAGGTCATGGCGCTGGCCATGGTCGAGCAATGGGGCGCATGCGGTTTTTCCCCTGAGTCGTGGCAATTGATCAACGCGGTGGTGCAGCAGCATGTCAATGCCCAATGGCGCCAGATCTACGCGCGCTGCAATGCCGAATTGGTGGCGCAGGGCGTGATGCCCGTCATCGTGCCGGAAGCCCGAAACCAGCCAAAACCAGTGGCTCGTCCTTATGGCCGGGCAGAACCGGCAACCGCGCTCACCCAGGGAGCACCTGCCATGCCCTCTCGGGGCGCGCACGGTTGGCCTATGTTGACGGGGGGTGGTGCTTCGCAGGGCGGGGCGGGCGAGATGGGCGTTCTGGACCGGGTGGGCCGCTTGATGACAGGTCTTTTGTCTGGTCAAAATTTTCCCGCGGTATTTCAGCATGCCCCTTCGCCGAGGCTGATGACTGCCATGGCGCACCGTCCTTCGCCGGCTGAAGCCTGGGGCGGCGACGCGGTCGAGCAAGCGCTGCCCGAATTGCTTGTGCAGCAGGTGGCCCAGATGGCCGGGGACTTGCAGCTGCAATCCGTCGAACTCAAGAAGTTGGCGCAAAACGACAATGAAAAGGCCATCATCGAGCTCATCACCTTGATGTTCCAGTCGATTTTGCAGGAAGACCGCATCCCGCCAGGCATCCGGGTCTGGTTTGCCAGGCTGCAAATGCCTGTTTTGAGCCTGGCTTTGACGGATCCGAATTTCTTCAATCGGCAAGACCACCCGGCGCGTCAGTTGATCGATCACATGGGCTCGTGTGTGCTGGGTTTCGATGCCAGCGCGATCAACAGCGAAGACCTGGCCGCCGAAATCAAACGTGTGGTTCAGGTGATCGAGCAGTATCCGGACGTGGGCGAACGCGTTTACCAGCGTGTGTATGAAGAGTTCAAGGAATTCCTCAAAAGCTTTCTGACACAAAAAGCAGCGACCCAGAAGGTCGTGGGCGTGGCGCAGCAGGTCGAGCAAAAAGAAACCCTGGCCATCCAGTGCACCATCGAGTTGCGTAATCAGATCAAGGAGATGCCGGTGCGTGACGGCATCCGGGATTTTTTGTACAAAATCTGGTCTGATGTGATTGCTGTGGCCAGCATGCGCCAGGGAGGTCAGCATGAGACGACCCTGGCACTGAAGAAGACCGCCACCGATTTGATCTGGGCGGCCAGTGCCAAGCCCAACCGGGCTGACCGCGCCCGGGTGATTGCAGACTTGCCCGGATTGCTGCAATCTTTGCGTTACGGCATGGGCTTGCTGGGTTTGGGCGGAGACGTTCAGGATGGCCACGTCAAGGTGATCAGCGACATCCTCGCCGACGCGTTCATGTCCAAGACCCCCGCCATTGACATGGAGCAAATCCAGTCCCTGGCCGACCGACTGGCCCACCTCGAAGACTACTTCAGCAATGATGGCGCCGAAGAGTTGCCACTTGATGCCACGAGCATCGAAGATTTGCTGGGCATCGATGCGTCTGACCTCGAGGTCGTGACCAGCGGAGGCAGCGCGGCCAACCCGGTCATGATGGCGTGGGCGAAAAACTTGAATTTGGGGGTCTGGTTCGCCCTGGATTACCTGGATCAATCCTTTCAGGTTCAGTATGTGTGGCGCAGCCCGCTGGGCCATTTGCATCTGTTTTCCTCAGTCGTGGGGCGCAGCTACCTGATCCAGACGACGCGGCTGGCAGCCTACCTGCAAGACGCCATGCTGAGACCCCAGGAAGAAGTCTCACTGATGGTGCGCGCCACCCGTGATGCGATGGCCAAACTGGAAGCCGACCCCACGCGCTTGCTGGCGTGACTGCGCCATCGCGCAGCGCCAGCCGACCCATCCGGAGTCAGGCCTCAGACAGGCGTTGAAACAGGCCGCCCGGCAGGCGTGCCACCATGCCATTGATTTCCAGCGCCATCAAGCGGGCCTGCAAATCCGAGGTTTGCAGTTGGGTCCTGCCCTGCAAGGCATCGAGACCGACCGGGTCGAAACCAATGGCTTGCAGCAGCGTGTGGTCGCCGCCGTCCGTACCGTCCCGGTCTTGAGTGTCGCCAGCAGGAGCCGGGCAATCTCTCGCCACTGACAGCGCGTGATAGCCCTGCAGTTCTTCCAGCACGTCTTGCGCCGATTCCACCAGTTTGGCACCTTGCTTGATCAGCGCGTGGCAACCGCGAGACTGCGCCGCATGGATCGAGCCGGGGATGGCAAACACGTCCTTGCCTTGCTCGGCAGTGAGCCTGGCGGTAATGAGAGAGCCCGATTGCAGGGCAGCCTCCACCACCAGCGTGCCGCGGGCGAGCCCGGCGATGAGGCGGTTGCGTTTGGGAAAGTTGGCATTCAGGGGTGGCGTTCCCAATGGGTACTCGCTCAGCAACAGGCCGTGTTGGGCGATGCGGTGCGCCAGTCCGTGGTGGGCTTTGGGGTAAACCCGGTCCAGGCCGGTGCCGATCACGGCCAGCGTCAGCGCCTGGTCTGTGGCACCCGCGGGCAAAGCCTCAAGGGCGCCCTCATGGGCAGCGCCATCCACTCCCAAAGCCAGGCCGCTGACCACCGTCAGGCCGGATTGAACCAGCGCCTTGGCGAATTGTCTGGCGTTGCGCGCACCTTGCGGCGTGGGGTTGCGGCTGCCTACCACGGCCAGGCAGCGCCGGGCCTCGATCGGCCACGGCGCAGCTGGGCCTGACGGCGTTTCGTCTTCGAAGTGGGCGTTTCCCAGCAGGTACAGCATCAACGGCGGGTCGTCGATGTCGAGCAAGGCTTGCGGGTAGCCGGGGTCGCCCAGCGTGACGATGTCGCGCCGGCAGTCATTGGGCTCACTTTGGTTGAGCCAGGCCCAGGTGGTTTCCAGCAGCGCGGGCAGCGCTTCAGGCTCGGCACGCAGGGCCTGCGCTTGAGCTGGCGTGGCCACTTGCCGCAGGCCGGCGGTGGGTTGTTCGAAAATGGCTTGTGGCAGACCAAAGCTGCCCAGCAACTTGCGTGCCGTGACATTGCCGATGCCCGGGCTCAGTGTCAGCCTCAGCCACGCCTTGAGTTCGTCGCGTTCCATGGCCGGCCGGGACTGCCGACGTCAGAGCGGGTTGACCAGTCGATCACCCACCTTGACACCGCTGGTGATGTCGAGCACCAGGCCGTAAGACACTTTCTCGAAAGTTCTAAAAACCATCAGCAGACCATTGCGCTCATCGGGTAATTTGATCATGGGCCGATTGGGGTCGGTCTTGTCCTCCAGGCGCGCGCCGTCGGTCATGATGGCCAGCACGTGGCCCGGCTCGAGTCCGTCACGGCTGCCGCGATTGAGGCTCACCACCTGGTTTTGGGCTGCATTGACC
>JAABRC010000024.1 GCA_011391115.1 Candidatus Egaibacter danicus
CACTTGCGTGCCTTTTGTGTAAGCAGGCACCGGCAGATTCACCAGGTTGCTGGCGTCCGACCGGGAGCCACCAGACGGATAGAACGGGTGCTGATAAAAGCTCACCATCAGGATACGCTCGTCACCCGCCACAATGTCCTCCGTGCCGTTGCCGTGGTGCACATCAAAATCAACGATGGCGACCCGCTGCAGGCCATGGCGCTCCAGCGCATATTTGGCGGCAATGGCCACATTGTTGAAAATGCAAAAACCCATTGCATGATCGCGGCAGGCATGGTGTCCGGGCGGGCGCACCGCGCAAAAGGCATTTTCCAGTTCACCCGCCATCACGGCATCGGTGGCCGCCAGAGCGGCACCCGAAGCACGCAGCAACGCATCCCAACTGCTGGTGTTCAACGCGGTATCCGGGTCCACGTAAACATGGCTCGGGCCACCGGCCTGCATATCTTCCCTCAGGCTGTCACTCATGCCGCGTATCGCGTAAACATGTGTGCGGCTGTGCGCCAGTTCAATGTCTACCAGGGGAGCCATCGGGGCCTCCCGCCGGTCCAGCACATCGCCGACACCGCTGATCAGCAGGCGGTCTTCAATGGCATCCAGCCGCTCGGGGCATTCGGGGTGGCCCCTGCCCATTTCATGTTTTCGGCAGTCAGGGTGAGTAAAGTATCCGGTCTTGTTCACGCGCTTAACCTCTGTCTCCAAGTTTTCGGGTAACGTCATGCCATGAACTCACAACGAAAGCTCACCGCATTACTCAATCAGCTTAACACGGTCATTGTGGGCAAATCAGCCCAGATTCAGGACTGCGTGGCCTGCCTGCTGGCGGGCGGCCACCTGCTGATCGAAGACGTGCCAGGCGTTGGCAAGACCACGCTGGCCCATGCGCTGGCGAAAACCTTTGGCCTGCAGTTTTCCCGGGTTCAATTCACCTCGGACCTGATGCCCAGTGATCTGTCCGGTGTGTCCATTTACGAGCGCGGCAAGGAAGCCTTTGTTTTCCACCCCGGACCGATCTTTGCCCAAGTACTGCTGGCCGATGAGATCAACCGGGCCAGCCCGAAAACGCAGAGCGCACTGCTGGAAGCCATGGAAGAAAAGCAGGTTACGGTCGAAGGCGAAACCCGGGCCCTGCCCTCGCCCTTCTTTGTGATCGCCACGCAGAATCCGCACGACCAGTTGGGCACCTATGCCTTGCCGGAGTCCCAGTTGGACCGATTTTTGATGCGCATTTCTCTGGGCTACCCCGACCGGGTAGCCGAGCGAGAGTTATTAACGGGCAGTGACCGGCGCGACATGGTGGAGGCGATGCAGGGCCTGCTGACACCCGGCGAACTGCAGCATCTACAGCAAGCCGTGCTCGGCGTCCATGCCGCTGCCCCACTGCTGAATTACGTGCAGGACCTGATCGCCGCCACCCGCTCCGGCCAGTGGTTTTTGCAGGGCTTGAGTCCAAGGGCTGGTATCGCGGTGATCCGCGCAGCCAAGGCGCAGGCGCTGCTGGGCGGGCGCGACTATGTGGCCCCGGACGACGTGCAGGCCATCCTGCCGCAAACCGTGGCGCACCGGCTCATTCCCGTGGGAGACGCGGGTCGCGGGTCGGTGGAACAGGTCCGAGCCATGATTGAGGCAGTTCCGCTGCCCTAATCATGGCTCCCCCCCGAAGCGCCTCCGGCGCCCCCCCCCCAGGAGGGCGCTCCCAGTGGCCCGGCGAAGCCGGTTCCACGGGTGCCCGCGTATGGAATCCCGTAACGTTGGTGCAGGTACGGTTTCGCCAGTGGTGGCAAGCCCGCCTGCCGCTGCGCGATACCAACACGCTGACCCAGCGCAACGTCTACATTTTGCCCACCCGACCCGGTTTCATGCTGGGTGCCACACTGGCCGTGCTGCTGATTTCGTCCATCAACTACCAGCTGAATCTGGGCTATCTGCTCACCTTTCTGCTGGCGGGCAGCGCCGTCGTGGGCATGCATGTGTGCCACGGCACCCTGCGTGGAATAACGATGAATTTGATAGCCCCTGACGCATGTTTCGCGGGGGCTAGCGCCACTATTGGCATCCATATTCACAGTGATCGACGCAGCATACGGTATGGCATCGGCTTGAGCGTGCTGGGATCTGGCCACTGGGTTTGGACCGATGTACCCGCACAGGGCAGCGCCACGGTCCACGTGGCATTCAAACCGGAGCGACGAGGTCAGCCTGTTGTGCCAACACTCACGGCCGAAACCCGCTTCCCACTGGGCACATTTCGCGTCTGGACCGTGTGGCGGCCAGCGGCCAGGGTGTGGGTGTATCCCGCGCCCGAAGCTTTTCCGCCGCCGTTGCCGCCCGGCGAACCCCGGGCCGGTGGCGCTGCCAGTGCACAGCGTCAATCCAGCGGAGAGTTCGAAGGCGTGCGGGCCTACCAGCGGGGAGATCCGCTCAAACTGGTAGTCTGGAAAAAAGCAGCCAAGGCTGATGAACTGGTCAGCCGGGACACACAACATGCCCAGAGGCTGGAATTGTGGCTGGATCACAGTCATACCGGCACGTCCGTCCCCGAACTCAAGCTCTCAAGGCTGTGCGCCTGGGTGTTGCTGGCGGAAAAAATGGGGGTGGACTACGGTCTGCGGCTGCCGGCTCAGGAGATCAAACCCTTCCGTGGCGAGGCACACAAACGGCAATGCCTGGAAGCACTGGCCCTGGCATGAACGTATTGCCCGCCCGACTGAAGAACCTGCCACGTGATGGCCGGGACACGCTATTCTTGCTGGCAGTGATCGCCTGGGTGATCCTGCCGCAAATTGGCAACCTGCCCGTCTGGTGCAGTCTGCTGGCAGCCGGCGTGCTGCTCTGGCGAGGCTGGCTGGCCTGGACGGCCCGCCCTTTGCCATCGCGCTGGTGGCTTGCTGTTCTGCTGGTTCTGACCATCGGCGCCACCCTGTTCACACACCGAACCCTGCTGGGACGTGATGCCGGCGTCACGCTCATCGTTGTGTTGCTGACGCTCAAGACGCTGGAGTTGCGCGCCCGGCGTGACGCCTTCGTGGTTTTTTTCCTGAGCTTCTTCACGATGCTCACCAATTTCTTTTTCTCACAATCCCTGCTCACGGCTGCTGCCATGCTGGTTGCCATGCTGGGCCTGTTGACTGCGCTGGTCAATGCACACATGCCCGTGGGCAAACCACCGTTGATACAGGCCGCCAAAACTGCCAGCTGGATGGCGCTGCTGGGCGCCCCCATCATGGCAGTGCTGTTTGTGCTGTTCCCACGGCTGGCGCCCTTGTGGGGCATTCCCAGTGATGGCATGACCGGGCGCAGCGGGCTCTCCGCCAGCATGCAGGTGGGTACCATTGCCAGTCTGGCGCTGGATGACAGCATTGCCATGCGAGTGCGGTTCGAGGGTCCCCGTCCGCTGCAGCCCGAGCTGTATTTTCGCGGGCCGGTATTGTCTACTTTCGACGGCCGCGAATGGCGACCCCTGCGGTCAGGTTTTCCCGCGCGCATGCAAATGCCTGCGAACCTGCAAACGTCCGGACCGGCATTGCGGTATCAAGTCACGCTGGAGCCAAATAACCGCCCTTGGCTGTTGGTGCTGGATGCCTCCGCCACACAGCCCGCCCTGCCCGGATATAGCCTGTCCATGACACCCGAGTTGCAGTGGGTGGCCGATCGACCTATTGCCGACATCGTGCGCTATACGGCCCAAAGCCATGTTGATTTTCGCCACGGCCCGCTGCGCGCCAGCGCCAACCTGCAGGACTTCGTGGATCTGCCGCCCGGCTTCAACCCCCGCACACTGGCGCTGGCAGCCGAACTGCGACGTGACCCCCGCTACGCCGGCGCGGGTGCTCCGCAACTGATTGAAGCCGTGTTAAACCGGTTGCGCACGGGTGGTTATGGCTACACACTGGACCCCGGCGTGTTTGGCCAGCACACGGCCGACGAATTCTGGTTTGATCGCAAGGAAGGTTTTTGCGAACACATCGCCTCCAGCTTTGTCGTGCTGATGCGTGCGCTGGACGTACCAGCCCGCATCGTGACCGGTTATCAGGGTGGCGAACAAAATGCCATTGATGGCTTCTGGATCGTGCGCCAGCGCGACGCCCACGCCTGGGCTGAAGTGTGGGTGGCGGGCCAGGGCTGGATTCGTGTGGACCCCACATCGGCAGTAGCACCGGCGCGCACCGGTGCTTTCCAGCGGCTGCAGGCGCCGCAGGGCGTGATCGCCAGCGCCCTGATCGGCGTCATCAACCCGGCCTTTGCGCTCAACCTGCGGGCCATCTGGGATGCCATGAACAACGGCTGGAACCAATGGGTGCTGAACTACACGCAAGGCAAACAGCTGAGTTTGCTGAGAAACATCGGTTTTGAATCGCCCGGCTGGGAGGACCTGGGTTACCTGCTGATTGGCATCATCGTGACCGCCAGTCTGCTGGGCGCCGCCTGGACACTATGGGAGCGCAGTCGCCACGACCCCTGGCTGCAGCTACTTGAAAAGGCGGCTGTGCAACTGCAAAAATCCGGTCTGGCAGTGCCCCCAAACAGTGGTCCACGACAACTGGCACGACTGCTGCTGGATCGGTACGGGTCAACGGATGCCCAGATCCGCGCCCTACACGACTGG
The DNA here is from genome assembly GCA_011391115.1 of Candidatus Egaibacter danicus. Next base: position 4,607 of record JAABRC010000024.1, read on the forward strand.
CTGCTGCGATTGGAACGGTTTCGCTACGCCCCCAACAGCGCCGATCGGGATGCACCCCGGCTGGTTACACTGCAACGCGAACTCAAACAAATCAGCTGGCCCAAGTGACTCTCACGTTTTTCAGGATTGCTACATTTTTTATAGCTGCTTGCGCACTATGGACGGGGGCAAAAGCCCAAAACAGCCCTAAAAAAGCACCTGTTGCAGCCAGAAAGATATCCGTCAACCAACAGGGCCCCGCCTATGCCACGCGGGAGGAGGTCATGCGCGTGGCCGATGACATCGCCATCCGGCGCGACCTGGATCCTGCCTGGGTGCGTCAAGCCATTGGCCAGTCTTATTACCTGCCACAAGTTGCCCGTTTCATCCAGCCGCCGCCCGTGGGCACGCCCAAGAACTGGCGTGTTTACCGCAGCCGCTTCATTGACCCGGTTCGCATCAATGCCGGCGTGAAGTTCTGGCGCGAAAATGCCGGGACGCTGGAGCGGGCTGAGCAGGAATATGGCGTGCCGGCCGAAATCATCGTGGGCATCGTCGGTGTGGAAACCATTTATGGCCAGCAGATGGGTACTTTCAGGGTGATGGACGCCCTGACCACGCTGGCGTTCGACTTTCCCAGGTCACACCCCCGTGCGGCTGAACGCAGCGAGTTCTTCAAGGGCGAACTGGAACAGTTTCTGAGCCTCACCAGCCGCACCAGCACCGACCCCTTCACGTTGCGCGGCAGCTTTGCAGGTGCCATGGGCATGCCCCAATTCATGCCGTCCAGTTGGGCCAAATACGCGGTGGACTTTGATGGTGACGGCAAGGTGGACATCTTCACCAGCCCCGCCGACGTGATCGGCTCCGTGGCCAGCTACTTCAAGGCCTTCGGCTGGCAGCCCGGCATGCCCACACACTACCCGGTGACGTTTGACCTGACCCGCCTGGATAAGGACGCCCTGCTGGCCCCGGATATTCTGCCCACCTTCAGCGTGGCATCGTTCCAGGACAAGGGTGCCGTTCTGGAGGGAGCCGCCCTGCAGCATGCGGGGCCTCTGGCCCTGGTGGAAGTGCAAAACGGGGATGCAGAACCCAGCTATATCGCCGGCACCGAGAACTTCTATGTCATTACCCGGTACAACTGGAGCAGTTACTACGCCCGGGCGGTCATTGACCTCGCGCGGGAGGTGTCCGCTGCGCTCGGGCCATAGTGTTCTTCGCCGGTTTAACCGGTTTCTGTCCCAGAGCCTTCTCCATCAGCCCCATGGAGCCATGTGATGAGCTCCTCGACCGGCATCGGTTTGGCAATCAGGTACCCTTGGACGCTGCTGCATCCAAGGACCCGCATCAGTTCCAGCTCGGCGGGCGTCTCCACACCTTCAGCCACCGTGACCAATTTGAGCTTTTGCGCCATGTCCAGACTACTCTCCAGAATGGCACGCGCAGCCGGGTCCACCGCGCCCCGATTGACAAAACTTCGATCCAGCTTCATCTCGGTAAAGGGTATGCGCCCCAATTGTTCGAAGGAGGAATAGCCGATACCAAAGTCATCAATTGACAGGCCGAACCCCTTGAGCCGAAGGCGGCTAAGCACATCCAACGCGGTGGCCACGTCTTTTGTCACCCCGGTTTCAGTGACCTCCAGAATCACGTCGGCTGGCACCAGCTTGACACTCCGCAGCTGTCTCATCAAAAGGTCGGGCAAAGTTAAATCATCCAGCCACAGAGCCGACAAATTGACCGATATCTTGATTGGAAAACCGGCCTGATGCACTTGGGCCCCATGCTCAAGTGCCCGCGCCAACAGCACTTTGGACAGTTCGGCAATGACGCCTGCACGTTCAGCTGCGACAATGAAAAGGTCGGGTGGAACGAAGCTGCCGTCTGTCCTGCGCCAGCGGGCCAGAGCCTCCACGCCAACCGGCTTCAAGGTAACCGCGTCCACCTTGGGCTGGAACCAGACCGAGAACTCCTGCGCTGCGATACCTGACCGGATCACCTCTGGCGTAATGGCCATGCCACTTTCGGCCACCGGTCGTGGGGTCGGCACGCTGGATGCCTGAAGCAACAGAGCGCGGATCGAAATTGGGTTAACCGGTTTGCTGATGTGGCCCAGCACAATCAAACCTTGCAGCTCCGCGAGCTTGCCCACCGTCGGCAACAATTGCTCATTGGCACCACTCATCAGGATCAGGCCACCTGAAAACCCGCTTTGTCCCAGCCGCCGAATCATTTCCACGCCATCCATCTCCGGCATGTTCAAGTCGCACACCACCACTTGGGGTGCCTGCTGCGCTCGCCGGTTTATCAGCACGATCGCTTCCAGCCCGTTTCGGGCGGTCAGCACTGTTGGAACACCCAATCCGCCCAGCATCTGCCGCATCTGCATCAGGATCACCGGATCGTCGTCTACCACAAGGACCGGTGAGCACAGAGGTTCTGAGGTCGGGGCATGCTCCATCAGGGGAACCGACGGACCAAAGTCATCGAGTTGCGCGGCCTCCACGGCAACCTCGTCGAGCATTCGTTCGAGCTTGAACAACGCTTGCGCACTGTCGCCAACACCGCCGGCGCGCGCCTGCCGCTCCAACTCACCGGCCAGCTCGGCATAGCCTAGGGCGCCCACCGCCAGGGCGGACGAATGCTGGCGGTGCATTTCGCGGCTCCACCGAGGGACATCATCCGGCCGCAACGCCAACTTCCGCAAACCCTCTTTGGCCGCCGCCATGAAGGTAACCAGGAGTTCACGCGCCTGGGACATACTGGTGCGCCCGAGCAGGTGGTACAGCCGGTCAAGATCGAGGGTCGCGCAGACCGATTGAATCTGCTGAGGACCGGCAGAATTGGCAAGGACTTCTCCGGACAGTGCGCGATCCAACCCAATATGGCGAACCAGCATCGCCGACAAACCCTCCAGCGAGATGGGTTTCGTCAACAGGTCGTCCAGTCCTGCGTCCATGCAGCGGGCGCGCTCGTCACCCGTCACGGCGGCACTCAGCGCAATGAGCGGAATGTGTCCGCCGCGAGCGCGCTCTACCTCCCGAATGCGACGACCCAGTTCAAAGCCGTTCATCTCTGGCATGTCCAGATCGCTCAGAACAAGATCGAAATGGCCAGTGGACCAACTATCCATGGCAGCAGCGCCGTTGCTCACAACCTCCACTTCACAGCCCAGGCTACCAAGTTGCAGCTTGAGGACCATCTGGTTGGGCGCATAGTCTTCGGCAACCAGTATCCGTGGTGCCTGGATGGCCAACTCCGGTTTTTTCACTGACAGTGCAGGCGCAACTTCTTTCGGACGCGCGGGTGGCATCGGGGTCGCCTCCACCAGATCGACCCAGAACGTACAACCTTCGCCGGTTCGGCTTTCGTAGCCAACCTCGCCACCCATCGCTTCAGCCAGCCGCTTGGTGATGGCCAAACCAATACCGGTACCTTCAACGGGCCCACGCTCGGCACCCAGACGTTCAAATGCGGAAAAGACGCGATTCTCCACCTCGGGCGGGATCCCAAAGCCTGTATCCGCAACTGAAACACGAATGGCCCGTTTTCGCGGACTCTCAGACGCCAGAGCCACACGCGCACAGACAACGGTGACAGAGCCACTGGGCCGGTTGTACTTGATAGCATTGGACAACAGGTTGATGATGATCTGTCTGAGCCGGATCGCATCGACCAGCGCAACCGCGTTGCGACCGTCACCCGCGTTGTAAATGATGCGAATGCCTTGTTGGGCGGCGAGTGGCGCCACCAGAGACAGACTTTCGTTGATGGTTGTATCCACCGGCACCCTGGCCATGTTCAATTCAAGATGTCCAGCCTCTACCCGTCCGAGATCAATCAGGTCATCCACCAGCGACAGCAGGTGACTGCCGGCGCGCACAATTTCAGCGGCATGATCGCTGGCTGTCTGCGTCAGATGGCCGTCCGTTCGCAGCAATTGTGAAAATCCCAGTATGGCGTTCAGTGGCGTTCTGAGTTCGTGGCTCACGCTGGCCACAAACGAACTCTTGGCAAGGTTGGCCTGTTCGGCTTCACCCTTGGCTCTCCACAGGGCGTCCTCCGCCAGCTTGAGTCCCGTGATGTCGACACCAAACGCGTAGATAAGCGGGGCATCATCCCCACTCGCTCCGAACACGTGCGTTAGCTGCAGATCCAGCCTTGGGCGATCAGCCGTCGCCGGATATGTGCGCTCAACCACCGCGCGTTCCCCAGCTCTGGCCTTTTCAATCTCAATGACGAGTCGGGAAACGCCTTCGTCTCCCACCATATCCCGCAAATGGCGCCCCACGATGAGCTCGGCAGATTTACCAAGCAAGGCTGCAGTGCGTTCGTTCAGATAGGTATACCGGAAGTCCTGATCTATAACTGCCACATACCCGGGGAAAGCATCCAGGAGTGCACGTTGCTGGACGTCGCGCTGACGCAAGGCATCCACCGCCTGTTCTTCTCGCGTGATATCGCGGAAACTCCAGACCCTGGTAACAGCGGATGCACCGTCCAGCGGAACACTTCGGCGGTGCAATACCCGTCCGTCCTTGAGCACCACGCGGTCCTCAAAAGGCACGTTCATCGCCAGGATAGCAGCAATGCGCTGCACCTCCATGTCCGGGTCAACAAACAACTTCCGGGCCGCGACGATCACGTCCGCTCTACTGACGGTCTCAGTATTTCCCGGTGGCATGTTCCAGATTTCGAAGAACCGGTCGTTGGCAAACAGCAAACGCCCATTGGGATCACTCGCATCGTAGGCAAACATGCCGTCCGTAGTGGCATTGAAAGTTCGCCTCAGATTCTCGGCACTGTCCGCCAGTTGCTGCCGACTCCGTTCCTGATCTGTGATGTCGCGAGTGACCATTACAACCTGGTGCAATCGGCCGGTCACCGGAGCAAAAGGGTAATACGTCGTCTCCAGCAGTCTGCCGGCAAGAGCGGGTGAACTGATCGCGTAACGCAGGACCTGGGGCTTTCGAAGCTCAATGCAACGGCGTATCGCCTCACTTCGCTCAGGGCTATCCAATTCAGGCAGGACTTCCCTGGAAGTGCGTCCGATCGCCTCACCTCTTGCTACCTTGGTACCGCGGCACCAGGCATCGTTGACCATCTGATAAGTCTCATGTTCGTCAACAACGGCAACCCCATCCGTGATCGAGTTCGCAACCAGTTGGTAGATTTGAAGCGCCTCCTCGGCCTTTCGACGCTCTGTAAGGTCTGTCCAGATGCCAATAGACCCGATGAAATTGCCCTGACTGTCTTCTACGGGTGTGGCGTTATTGATGCAGTGCCGGCGCGAACCATCTGGTCGAGTCAACCCGATCTCATACCCCCCCCTTTGGCCCAAGCCCCGGGCGGCGACTTGATCGCGCAATACCTGCAGGTCCGAACCGTCGAAGAACTCGTAGACACCATGACCGACAATGTCCTCGCGGCTGCGTCCAAGCAACTCGCACAGCGCAGGATTGACATCGGTAGTCACACCGTTTGCATCAATAAACCAGAAACCTTGTTCCGTGTTCTGAAGCAACAGCGTGAGGACATGGTGCTTTTCTGCAAGCGCCGTCTCGGACTGAGTACGAGACGTAATATCCTGGACGGTTCCCACCATCCGGAGAGCCTGCCCGGATGCGTCAAACGTGACTTCGCCAAATCCTCGAACATGGTGAAGGCTTCCATCCGGCCAAATCACCCGATAGATGCATTCGTATTCCCCTTCACCCCGCAACGCCGACTGCAGCAAAATTTCCTGCCGATCACGGTCATCTGGATGAATCCCCTCCAAAAACAACGCATGTGAAGGTTTGACGGAACCAGGAACCAGTCCCCAAAGACGAAAATGCTGATCAGACCACTGCAGGTCTCCCGTTTGCGGGTTCCAGTCATAGCTACCCAAGTGGGCCAGGTGCTCTGCACGAGTCAACTGTTGCTTACTGCGCTCCACGGCTTCGACTTCGGCTGCCAGGGCGCCTTGCATGGCGACCGATTCCCGTATGGAACCATGGGAGCGAAAACCCACAACGCCGACGTAAGCCATGAACATCGCAACCATCACACCCAGGGATGTGCTGAATTCCTCTTCCAGCGTGATAAGGCGCAGCGCCAGAACCACCACGTTGGGAACGCAGAACAGCATCGCCGCCTTTAGATCAAAGGCATAGACGCTCAATGAGCTGATGCATATGCCGGCAACGCTCAAGACGACAAATATCTGCGCTGTGACGTTGCCGATCGGAAAGACCATGACACTGCACAGTGCCCAGACAATTCCGTGTAGCAAAGACACTATGCGATGGCGCTGAATCCACACCTCGTCGGGTGTTTCGCCTGGGATGGCCTTGCGATGGGCAAGCCCGATCCAGGTTCTCCAGAGGAGAACGGCGGCGAGCAGCGTCAACCAGACCAACAGAGCGGTGTGCGAGACGCTGGGCCAAAGCCACGCCGAAAGGACAACCGCCAGTCCCATGGACCCGGCTGCGGCCGTAGGCCAAACCCGGGCATGCCGTTGTGCCTGCTCGGCTTTCAACAGGGCTTCAAAAGCTTCGCCTGTCGGACGATATTGTTGTAATGGCATTTGTCAGCCCAAAGTCTTGAGCAACATGATAGCCAGATGCAGGGGGATCGGTACCGCGTACTACCTGTCTAGAGGCCCCCAAATGAAAGGTTTCTGCTTCAAATGGCCCTTCGACGGACCCGGCTTCAGGCCGACGACGGAACCAGAAAGTCGCGGCTGATATGCATACCCAGATCGTTCACCCGGTCCAGGAACTGTGTGAGGTAGGCGTGCAAACCGGTGGCAAGGATCTCGTCAATGCGTCCGTACTTGAGCTCGGCACACAGCTTGCCGGCGCGCCGATGTGTCTCGCTGGACTGATCATCAGCCACCATAGCCAGGTTGCTCACCACCTCATTCAGGCTGGCATGCAATGAGCGGGGCATATCAGGCCGCAGGATCAGCAACTCCGCCACACGCTCGGGTTTGATCACATCGCGGTATACCTTGCGGTAGATCTCGAAGCCGGAGACGCTGCGCAGGATGGCACTCCAGTGGTAAAAGTCGTACTCCTGATCCTTCTCGCTGGCTGCGCCAAAGAAGTCGCTCTGCACCGCGTGAAACTTCACATCCACGAGCCGGGCGGTGTTGTCGGCCCGTTCCAGGAAAGTGCCCAGGCGCATGAAATACAAGGCCTCATCCATCAGCATGGTGCCCACGGTCACACCGCGTGACAGGTGTGAACGGAACTTGACCCACTCGAAAAACTGGCTGGGATCGCGCTCGAACTCGCCGCTCTTGATCATGCGACGCACTTCCAGCCAGGTCTGGTTCTGAGTCTCCCAAACCTCGGTGGTCAGCGTGCCCCGCACCGCGCGGGCGTTTTCACGGG
>JAABRC010000241.1 GCA_011391115.1 Candidatus Egaibacter danicus
CCCCGTCTTTCCAGTCCAGCCAGTGCGCGGGGTCGCGCCAGATTGATTTGGCGATGGTCATGCCAGAGGCTTGACGCGCGCCTTCCCTGCGGACATCAATGAGCACTGGCGGATTGGGCTCCGCAAGGCAACCAGACAAGGTGGCAACTGAAACAGACGTCATGGCGATCTCCAACACAGCTTACAGAAGTTGCACGAGCAGGCCTGCCACCGCACTGGCGGCGATGACATGGATCACATTGCGCTTGAAGCGAAACAGGGCAACGGCGGCACCCAGCGCGATCAGCGCCGAGACCGCATCAAAACTCCCGCCAAACCCCTTGGGCCACAGGACGTGGTAACCAAAGAACAGGGCCAGATTCAGGATCACGCCCACCACGGCTGCGGTGATGGCAGTCAACGGTGCGGTGAACTTAAGGTCGCCGTGGGTGCTTTCGACCAGCGGGCCTCCTGCCAGAATGAACAAAAAAGATGGCAAAAAAGTGAACCAGGTCACCAGACAGGCCGCCACCATGCCCGCCAGAAACACGGCATCCGGGCCAAAGAAGGCCTTGACGTAACCCCCCACAAAGGCCACGAAGGCAACCACCATGATCAGTGGCCCGGGTGTTGTTTCTCCCAGGGCGAGGCCGTCAATCATTTGGGTCGGTGTGAGCCAGCCGTAATGACTCACGGCGCCCTGGTACACATAGGGCAGCACGGCGTAGGCCCCGCCAAAGGTCAGCAACGCCGCCTTGGTAAAAAACCAGCTCATCTGGGTCAGCGGGTGCGCCCAGCCATAACCGGTGGCCAGCAGGGCCATGGGCACGGCCCAGAGCAACGCACCCACCACGGCAATTTTTGCCAGCCGAACTCCGTTGAATTTGGCATGCTCAGGCGTGGGGGTGTGGTCGTCAATGAGCGCTGACCCAAAAGACTTGTCAGCCTGGCCATGCCCGCCCCCGGCCTTGAACTTGTCGGGTGCGACCCTTCCGCCGACGTAACCGATCAATGCCGCCGCCACAACGATGGCGGGAAACGGAATATTGGCAGCAAAAATGGCAATGAACGAGGCCGCTGCAATCGCCCACAACCAACGGTTCTTGAGCGCGCGGGAGCCAATGCGGTGGGCGGCCTGGATCACGATGGCCGTCACCGCGGGCTTGATGCCGTAGAACAAGCCCGCCACCAGGGGCATTTCACCGAAGGCGATGTAGACCCACGAGAGCACGATCAGGATCAGGAGCGACGGCAGCACAAACAAGGCACCGGCCACGATGCCGCCCCAGGTGCGATGCATCAGCCAGCCGATATAGGTGGCCAACTGCTGCGCCTCCGGGCCGGGCAGCATCATGCAGTAGTTGAGGGCATGGAGGAAGCGCCGTTCAGAAATCCAGCGCCGGTTCTCCACCAGCTCCTGGTGCATGATGGAGATTTGCCCGGCGGGCCCGCCAAAGCTGATGAACCCCAGCTTGAGCCAAAACAAAAACGCCTGCCAAAAACTCACCGGTTGTGGCAGTTTCACTGGCCGGCCTTGCCAAAGCTGGTCAGCAAACCATCGAACACGGTTGATGCGGCCATGAACAACGCGTCATCGTTTGAGATGTTCTCACGCAGACCATTCAAAACGCTCTCGATGCCCGCTGCCTCGGGTGGCTGAACACCCCCCACGTCCAGGTAATGAACGAGCAGTCCAAGCCGAGCGATGGCGGTTTGCTCTGACAAACCAAAGCTTGCAGCCAGCACCTCAAAGGTGACACGGCTACCGACATGACTGAACGTTGCGCCATCAAAGTCGAACCCGAGTGCGTCTGACGGGCAGTCTGCGGGATGGGCCAGCCACAGAATGCGGGCCTGCGGGTCAATCAAGCGCCGAATCAGCCAGGCGCTCGCCAGGCGGTCCACCCAGGGGCGCTGCCGCGTGGCCCACAGCCGCCTCTGATAGTCCGCCATGAGCAAGCGCTCAATGCGCCCGTCCCGGGCATGGGGCTCGTCCGGCGAGCGCATGCACGCACAGGCCAACTCCAGTTCGATCAGGGCAGTTTCGGCTTGTCTTTGGGCCTCGGCGGGAAAAAAATCTGTGGCGACGGTACTGGCAAAGGACTTGCGCAATTTGCGCGTTTGCCTGGAAACCTCTTGCACGGTGTCCGTGGTGAGCCGCTGTTTGACCTGATCGATCTCGGCCAGCAACGCGGCGAAGTCATGGCTGCGATCAAACAAGGCGGCAAAGTTGGCGCGTTCAGGCTCCTCCACACGCAGCACATGCGCGCCACCGCCGCCATCGCACACCTCAGCGGCCAGTCCCTCCAGCGTGGCACGGCAGTCTTGTCGCTCTGGCATCAGGTACACCCCGTCCCGCAGCACGGCAGCACCCGATGCTTTGAGTGCGCGCCAGGCGCGTTGGCGCAAGGTGGCGTTCTCGGTGGGCAGGGTGGTGATCAGTGTTATCCATATATTCATGAATTGAAGTCTACATTATTGTAGAAATCAGTTCAATTTATTTTTTATGAAACCCGGCCTTTCAGCCCCAAAGCTGTTGCATCGTCCGTGCGGGCCTGGCTATCGGCAAAGGGAAGCGTTGACAATTGGGCCATGATCGACCTCTTGGGCTTGATGGTGAGCGATTTGACAAGCGAGTGTCTTTGTCTATACAACTTGCAAAACAGCGGGTAAGCCCTGATCGCTCAAGCATTAATTTCGAGACAATTGCCCAGCATGCCCAAAACCACTCTGCCCGCTTACGAACAGGTCAAGGCCTTTGTCAAGGCGCAAATCAACAACGGCACCTGGCGCCCGGGTGACGCGGTGCAGCGCGGGCTGAGCCCGGCCCGTGCCATGCTGCTGGCGGCGGGCCGGGGCGAGCGCATGCGCCCGCTCACCGACACCTGCCCCAAGCCACTGTTGGCGGTGCGGGGCAAGCCGCTGATGCAGTGGCATCTGGAAGCCTTGCAGCGCGGTGACTGTCAGCGCGTGGTGGTGAACACGGATTGGCTGGGGGAACAGATCGTTGCGCGGTTCGGCGATCAATTTTTGCCTCAAGCCGCGTCTGATCAACCTGGTCCAGCCTTGCGTTATTCGCACGAGGGGCGGGACTTTGGCGGCGCGCTGGAAACCGCCGGTGGCATCGTTCGCGCGCTGCCGCTGCTGGGCGAGGTGTTCTGGGTGTTGGGCGCCGATGTGTTCACGCCCGGCTTTGAATTCAGCCAGGCTGCGCTCGATCGCTTTGCCGCTGGAGACATGCTGGCGCACCTGTGGCTGGTGCCCAACCCGGCGCACAACCCGGGAGGCGACTTTTGCCTGCGGGCCGTTGCCAAAGGCCCGGCGCTGGCGCTGAACTTGAGCCAAGGCGACGCGCGCCCGCGCCACACCTTTTCCACCATCGGCCTGTACCGCCGCGCCCTGTTCGAGCCGCCCTGGTGCGACATCGCACCAGGCAATCCGCAGGGCATCAAGGCGCCACTGGCACCGCTGTTGCGCCGCGCCATGGACCAGGGCCGGGTGTCAGCCGAGCTGTACACCGGCCCCTGGACCGATGTGGGCACGCCACAGCGGCTGGCGCAGCTCAATGTCGACGCCTTGAGCGGCCAAGGTGCCTGTGATGGGTAATTGCACGGTGAATCCTCTGCGCCGCACGGAATGTGCGTCACTGATGGACAATCCGGATTTTTGACAATGCGACTTGCAACATCACCATGAACTCAGCCAAGCTCACCGCCATTTACGCCCAGCGCCGCGCCCGATTGGCGCAACAAATCGGCGCGGGTGGCATTGCCATCATTCCCACCGCACCCGAGCAGCAGCGCAACCGGGACAGCGACTTTCCGTACCGTCCTGACAGCTATTTTTATTACCTGACCGGTTTTTCCGAGCCCAAAGCCTGGCTGGTGGTGACCGGCGACGGCCGCAGCACCTTGTTTTGCCAGCCCAAGGACATGGAGCGCGAAATCTGGGACGGTTACCGGCTGGGTCCGACCGAAGCACCGGCGCAGCTGGGGCTGGATGCGGCCTTTTCAGTGGCCGAGCTCGAGACCCAATTGCCGTCGCTGATCGACGGCCGCGACGCGGTCTG
>JAABRC010000242.1 GCA_011391115.1 Candidatus Egaibacter danicus
CAATCCCGCGGGCGACTCTTTCCGAGTTGTGGCCTGGGAGTGGTACGAGAAACAAGCACCCCACTGGAGTGAAGCCCATGCGGTGCGATCCAAGCGTCAGTTTGAACGCGATCTAATGCCCTGGTTGGGCGACCGGCGGCTGGCCGATATTGAACCAGTTGAATTGCTGGCGACGCTGCGCAAGGTGGAGCAGCGCGGCGCGGTGGAAACGGCAGACAGAGGCTTGATGCTGGCCCGGCAGGTGTGGCGCTATGGGGTGGCAACGGGCCGGGTTGGGCGCGACATCACCGCTGACCTGAAGGGCGCACTCTCACCCTACAGGGGCACCCACTTCGCTGCCATTACCGATCCGGTGAAGCTGGGGAACCTGATCCGGGCAATCCGGGCTTACAAAGGCGGCCCCATTGTGAGGGCAGCGCTACAGCTGGCACCAATGCTGTTTCAAAGGCCGGGGGAGCTGCGCGGGGCTGAGTGGTCAGAAATCAACCTGGAAGCTGCCTTGTGGACGATCCCTGCGGCACGAATGAAGCGCACAAAGGATGGCAAGGAAAACGGCGCACCCCATGTTGTGCCTTTGCCGCGACAGGCTGTTGCGATATTGAAGGGGTTGCAAGGCTACACCGGGCAGGGGAGGATGGTGTTCCCCGGGGAGCGCAGTCACGATCGGCCGATCTCGGAGAACTCGGTACGTACGGCATTGATCACGATGGGATACACCCCGGATATCCAGACCTGGCACGGGTTCCGAGCCACGGCACGCACCATGTTGGCAGAGAGGCTGGAATGTGACCCATTGGTCATCGAGGCCCAGTTGGCGCACTCAGTGAAGGACGCCAACGGGCGCGCCTACAACCGCACGCAATACCTTGAGCAGCGGGCCAAGATGATGCAGCGATGGGCTGATTTTCTGGATGAACTCGCGACCTGCACAACCGGATCCCCTCAGGAGTAGGAGCGCGTTATTGGTCTTTGATCGTGTTTGGCGATTCCGTGCCAAGCATGGAATTCTGTGACTCCAGCGGCCACCAAGGCCGTGTAAGGAACTACAGAAATGACCATTCTTCGCATGCCGGCCGTGAAGGCCGAAACTGGGCACCGTTCCCACGCCAGCATCTACAACGCCATCCGGGCGGGCCTGTTTACAAAACCTGTTCCTATTGGTCAGCGCTCCGTGGGGTGGCCCGAACAGGAGGTCTTGGCCATCAATGCGGCGCGTATTGCCGGACAGTCAGAGGATCAGATCCGGAAATTGGTAGACAGCCTTCACGCCAAGCGCGCGGCGCTGGCACCTGTGATCTGAAGGAGGTGTGCATGGCGATCAACACCTCCTCAAACAAAAAAATCGCCGGGTGGATGCAACCCACCACGGCGACGGTGATAAACGCTGTTTATTTTTTCACGGCTGAACCAGCTGGTAAAGCGTTTTCTGGTGTGCGTGCAGTTGATGTCTTGACGGGCATGACCCTGCACTTCACCGAGTTCTTTCGTGCCCCTTCGACCTATTGCCTCGCTCCCTGGGGACAGGTGCGATACCTGCCCACCGATGACGCGGCGCTGCGCTTCCTTGAGCAGATCGGAGGTCGCCTGTGAGCTTCGAACGTGACCGACTCCCCGACCCGCTGAGCTACTACGAAAGCGAGGGCCTGCGCCTGACTGGCCCCCGCAAGGCGAAGTGGAAAACCACCGAATGCCGGGCACATGGCGGCAGCGATTCCATGCGCATCAACATCGCCACGGGTGCCTTCAAATGCATGGCCTGCGGTGTGGGTGGCGGTGACGTGCTGGCCTATCACGTGCAGATACATGGCCTGGAGTTTGTGGAGGCCGCCAAGGTGCTGGGCGCCTGGGTGGAGGATGGCAGGCCCCACCGCCAGCAAAAACCCACGGCATTGTCGCCACGTGCAGCGCTGGAGGTCCTGGGCTTTGAGTCCACCATCGTGGCCGTGGCTGCGGGCAACCTGGCAAAGGGCTGCCAGTTGACCGAGCAAGATCGACAGCGGGTTCTGATCTGTGCTGGCCGCATCAACCGCATCGTGGAGGACTTCACATCATGAAGAGTCACGACGCTTATGAAAAGATGGCGGAACAGCTGGACTTGGAAATTCTGCAAACCTTGTCCGGTGAGCCAGATGCCGGTTCGGAATGGCCTGACCCGGTGCAGTTTCCTGTGACCATGGGCGGCTCGGCCGACCCGGAGGTGTTGGACGCGTTGCAGGAACAGAACGCCGACAAGAACATCGAGATGCTGGCGCTGGCCGTCGAAGCCGGCGACATCGGCGCACCATTCGAACCGGCTGCTCTGGCTATGCTTCGTAACTTGAAGGCGCAAGATTTCGCCGGCTGGGTACGATTGCGCGCAAGACTGAAGCAGGCTGGGGTGGGCGTCACGGAACTGGACAAGAAGCTGCAACATGGCGATGGTGTGCCAGCTAACGACGACGTCACCGTCGCAGACAAGCTGATCGCCCTGGCGCGCAGTCAATGCCGGTTCCTGCATGACGCGCAGGGCGAATCCTATGCGGTGTTTGAGGCGGCCGGCGCACGTCAGGTACACGGCGTGGCTTCAGCCGGCTTCAGCGACTACCTGTCACATGCCTACTACACCGAGCACGACCGTGCACCTGCAGAAGCATCGCTGAAGGTGGCTCTGGCGACGCTGCGCGGGCAAGCGCAGTTCGATGGTGAAACCTGCGAGGTGTTCACCCGTGTCGCCAAAACCGGGTCGGGTTACTGGCTTGACCTCTGCAACGATGCCTGGCAATGCGTGCAAGTCACAGCGACGGGTTGGACGGTGGTGGCTGGCGCAGGCGCCCCACTGTTCATCCGGAGCTCATCCATGCGGCCGCTGCCGGTGCCTGAGCGCGGTGGTTCGCTGGATGAACTGTGGCCACTGGTCAACATCCCCGTGGCCGACCGTTTGATGGTGCTGACCTGGATGCTGGAGTGTCTGCGTTCAGATACTCCGCATGTAGTGCTGGAGCTCGTGGGCGAGCAGGGCAGTGCCAAGAGTTCGACGCAGCGGGCGCTGCGGCGGCTGATCGACCCCAATCAGGCCGATCTGCGGGCCGCGCCGAAGTCCGTGGAAGACGTGTGGATCGCTGCGCGCAACAGCCACATGGTGAGCCTAGAAAACCTGAGCCACTTGCAACCACCGTATCAGGATGCGCTGTGCGTGCTGGCGACCGGCGGCGGTTATGCGGCGCGCACGCTCTATACCAATGCCGAGGAGACCATCCTCGAACTGTGCAAGCCAATCGTGCTGAACGGAATCAGCGTGATCGTGACCGCGCAAGACCTGTTGGACCGCTGCCTGCATATCGACCTGCCAACGATCCAAAGTCGGGAGCTGGCCGGTGACATGGAAGTGCGGTTCGAGGCTGCACAGCCAGCGCTACTGGGCGCACTGCTCGACCTCTTCGTCAAGGTGCTGGCGACGCTTCCCAGCGTTTCGATTGCACCGGAGCAACGCCCCCGCATGGCCGACTTTGCAGCTCTGGGAGAAGCGGTGTTCACGGTTAACGGCGAGAAGGATGGCGCTTTCCTGAGCCGATACAACGCCATGCGCAAGGACGGCGTATTGCGCACCATCGATGCGTCGCCCGTGGGCGCTGCGCTGGTCGCTTACCTAGAAGACGGAGCTGGCGGCTTCAATGGCACGCTGGCCGAATTGCTGGACCGCCTGGAAAGATACCGGCCGCACGGTGAAGCCTGGCCGCGATCCCCGAAGGGGCTGGGCGACGCGTTGCGGAGGCTGGCACCCGCACTGCGCCTGATCGGGTTTGAGTGCAAGAACCTCCCCAAGACTGGTGGTGTGATCCGGTGGCACATTTTTTTCAAGCCACAGCCGGGAGAACCATGTCCTGCAAGTCCTGCAAGTCCTGATCGACCAGCGATCAGCCAGCACGGCCTAACAATTCCTGACGACGCAGCAGGACATGCAGGACATGCAGGACATGCAGGACATCGTCTCGGTAGCCAGGCCCCAGAAAAAGGTGTGCCTCTTTCTCATACTGGCGCTTCGGCTGACGTTGGGGAGGATTAC
>JAABRC010000243.1 GCA_011391115.1 Candidatus Egaibacter danicus
CAAGTACTACTACTGGGGTGTGGGAGTGGGCCAGTCCCAATCCCAAATCGATGACCGGCTGACGACCAACAGCTTGCTGGGCACTTCCACCAGCCCGAGTTCGTTCACCAATGAAACGCAAGACACTTCCTACAAGTTGTTTGGCGGATACCAGTTCAACCGCAATATTGCGCTGGAGGCGGGTTACTTCAATCTTGGAAAGTTTACCTACTCGACATCGCTACCAGCAGGGACCCTGAATGGCCGCTATGAAACCGAGGGTATCAACCTGGACTTGGTAGGAACCATGCCGCTGAGTACCCGCTGGTCAGCACTCGCACGCATTGGTGTGCAGTATGCCAATACGCGTGATTCATTCAGTGGACCAGGCCTGCCCGCATCCGCACCCAATGACAACAGCCAACGCGCCAACAATGGCAAGGTCGGACTAGGGCTGCAGTATGAACTGACCCCCACCATGTTTCTGCGCGGTGAGGCCGAACGTTACCGGGTGAAGGATGGACTGGGCAGCAACGGCGACGTCAACGTGTTCTCCATGTCGTTGGTGTTCCCCATTGGGCGGGCTACACCCCGTCCTGCAATGGTCGTCGCGCAAGCCCCGTATGTAGAGCCGATTGCTCCCCCGCCACCTACTCCCGTCATGGTCGCGCCAGCACCAACCCCGGCGCCCATAGCGGTGGTCATGCCAAAACGCGTGCAGTTCTCGGCAGACTCGCTGTTTACCTTTGACAAAGCGGTGGTCAGGCCAGACGGCAAGACTGCACTCGACACATTTGCCAAAGACCTGCAGGGCACGCGTTACAGCACGGTATCAGTCGAAGGCAACACTGACCGACTGGGTTCGGATGCATACAACCAGCGGCTCTCCCAAGAGCGCGCCGACGCAGTCAAGGCCTATCTGATCAGCAATGGCGGTATCGATAGCAACAAGATTTCATCCACCGGCCGCGGTGAGTCCAACCCTGTGACACAACCCGGCGACTGCAAAGGAACAAAAGCCAATGCAACCCTGATCGCCTGCCTGCAACCGGACCGTCGGGTCGATGTTGAAGTCACTGGCGAACGTTGAAGTCATTTTTTAAACAACCAAGGAACCATCATGAAATCACATACCCTGAACTACGCTGCCATTGCACTGTGCCTGACCTTTGGTGTGGCTGCGCATGCGCAAACCATGTCAAAAGTAGAACTCAAAAGTGCGCAGGAAAAAATTGAAGCCGACTACAAGGCGGCCCTGACTCCGTGCGCCTCTCTGTCCGGAAACTCCAAGAAAATCTGTACCGTAGAAGCCAAGGGCAATGAAAAAATTGCCAAAGCGAATCTTGCAGCCAGCAACAAGCCTTCGGCCAAAACCCAGCGTGAAGCGACGGACACCAAGGCCGAAGCTGTCTATGACCTGGCCAAGCAGAAGTGCCAGGACCTGGCCGGCAACGCCAAAGATGTTTGCATCAAGGAAGCAAAGTCTGCCGAGACAGCTACAAAGGCCGACGCCAAGCTGCAACTGAAGACTTCAGAAGCCAACGTGGACGCCAAAAAGACGAAAACCGAGGCGACCGGCAAAGCCGCAGAGAAGGTGAGTGATGCGCGCAACGACGCAGCCGCCGACAAATCAGATGCGCAGTACAAAGTGGAGAAGGAGAAGTGCGATGCGCTGGCAGGAGATGCCAAAGACAACTGCCAGAAACAGGCCAAGACGCGCTTCGGCAAGTAGTTCGAATCGCTCGAATCGCGCACCCCCAATCGTGTGACCCAAACTATTCAGGAAAAAACCATGTCCAACAACACCTCCGACCTTACCCATAGCCTCATCGACCAGACTGCCCAGTCTGCGGGCTCGGCCATTCAAACCACACAGCGCGTAGCCAACGATGCCGTGGAAAGCCTGTCCCATTCCTTGCAGTCCGCCCAGACCCAGATTCGGGACGGCGCGCACCACGCGTCGGACAAGACGGTCGCTTATATCCGTGAGGAACCCGTGAAATCCATGCTGATTGCAGCAGCCACCGGTGCTGCCTTGATGGCATTGGCGCGGGCGATCAACCAGCCACGCCACTCGCGCTGAGCACACGGCCATGCATCCGCTATTGAACTTGCTGGTCGCCCAGCCTGCACTGCTGGCGGACCATGCGCTGGCGTACGTTGAATTGACTGCGCAGGAAGCGGCGGAGTTTTCCAAGCTATGGAAGCGGCGCGGACTCCTGATGGCATACGCCTTGTGCAGTGCCATCTCTGCATGTGTTCTGGCGGGTGTCGCCTTCATGTTGTGGTTTGTATCGCCGCTTGCACAGGCAAGTTTTCCATGGCCACTGGTGGTTGCTCCGCTGGTGCCTCTGGTGGCGTTCCTGTGGTGCCTGATGAAGCTCAATGCGGCTGCGGGTGAAACCGGCTTTGGCGGGGTTCATCAACAGCTCATGGCAGACAAGGCCTTGCTGCGTGAAGTGTGCAGAGCATGATGACCGCCCCCAAACCAGATCCCGCGCTGGCGCTGGAAGCCAGTAGGGTGCGTATCCGCGCCCACTTGTATGCAACCGCTGCTCACTCTGCCGCGTCTGAAAAAGCCTCTGCACAGGGCAGTGCGTCCATCTGGATGCAGGTACTGGCGGAAGTTGTAACGATGACCCAAAAAGGGGCTATGGTGCAGTCATTGGGTGCGTGGTGGACCAGAATTACACAGCAGCACCCCGTCCGCCTGGTGGTGTGTGTTGCGGCTGCTGGCGCTGCAATCGTGTGGATGCGCCCCTGGCGCTGGTTGACAGCCGCCGCAATAACATCTTCACTGGCAGTGGCTGTGGATCTGTTAACGCGAACACAGACCAAAGACAACGCCTGGTCCGCGTTCATGGACTCCGTGCTGCAAAGAAAAGGCCCGCCACAGCCTTGATCTTGCGGTCCGCCATGTAGCGTTTAAATACGCCCCATCAGCAGCAGTACCAATAGCACGACGACGATCAGGCCCAGTCCACCGCTGGGACCCCAACCCCAGGACCGGCTATGCGGCCAGCTGGGAAACGCCCCCACCAGCATCAGTATCAGCACAATCAACAGAATGGTTCCTAAGCTCATATTGGTATCCTCAAGTAATGGAAAGTTGCAGCCAAAGTCCAGTTGACAACTGGAACTCTTCGGTTGTGGTGCCAGCTTATGGCGTGGCCCTGCTGCGGTCTGTTAGCCAGCGAACCTTGGGTGTTGATCAATCGCCGAGAAACTCACCGACTGGCTTGAAATCATCGATGCGATCGCAAATGGCTTTGACGACCACCAGGATGGGGACGCCCAGCAGCAGGCCCCATATGCCCCACAGCCAACCCCACGCCAGCACGCCGACAAAGATGGCCACCGGGTTCATCTTGTTGGCCCGACTGGTCAGCCAGGGGGTCAGCAGGAAGGCTTCCAACGCATGGATCAGCAGCGAGGCTCCGCTCACCAGTAGTGCCATTTCCAGCGTCCCGAATTGCAGAAACCCCATCAGTGCGGAGCCTGTCCCGATCACCACGCTACCCACATAAGGAATCAAATCGAGCACTCCAGCGGCCACACCCCAAACCGCTGCGTTCTCCAGCCCAATGGCCAGAAAACTCAGCCAGGTGGCAACGCCCACCAATACGCTGGTAAACAGTTGCACCAGCATGTATCGCTGGATCTGGTCGTGGATCTGGTTCATGGCCTGCAGCGTGACCTTCTTTCTGCCCAGCGTTGGGCCGGCCAGCTTAACCAGTTTGCGGCGGAACTGGTCGCCCGACGCCAACAGGAAAAAGGTAATCAGGGAAACCATGCCGACCTGGCTGAGGGTCGCGAGGACGCCCAAGGTGCCGCTCCACAAATGGTCCTTGATGTCGAACCGGGACTTGACGATTTGAACCCGCTGAACGCCACGACTGGGCGCCGTGACCTGTGTCGTTTCTTCGGCCGCTTGTTCAATTTGGGCCGCCGCCTTTTGCACACTGGTCAACGTGCTGTCGGGTTGGCCCGGTGGGGATCGCACCACATCGTGTAACTTGCGTGTAGCAGCAGGAAGTGACTCGACC
>JAABRC010000244.1 GCA_011391115.1 Candidatus Egaibacter danicus
CGAGAACCTGCTCGTGCGGCGCCAGGGCAAAGGAACTTTTGTAGCCACCCATGCCGAACGCCAGATTCAGTACCGGTTCCTTAAACTGATTCCCGACAACGGTGACCCCAGCAGTGAAGGCCCGGCACAACGCCACATCATTGACTGCAAACGAACCCGCGCGTCGGTAGAAGTGGCGCGCGCGCTGGCCATTCGTACCGGCGACGCTGTGCTACAGGTGCGCCGCGTGTTGTCGTTTACCGGTAACCCGACCATATTGGAAGACCTGTGGCTGCCGGCGGCTCCATTCAAAGGACTGACCGCCGAGCGCCTGCGGGACTACAACGGGCCAATGTACGCCCTGTTTGAAATCGAATTTGATGTGCGGATGGTACGCGCGGAAGAAAAAATTCGCGCTGTGCTGCCCGACCCGGAGCAATGCGAACTGCTGAAAACCAACCCGCAAACACCCCTTTTGAGCGTGGAACGCATCGCCTACACCTACAACGATGCTCCCATGGAAATGCGCCGCGGTCTGTACCTCACGAACAAGCATTACTATCGCAATGCCCTCAATTGAACAGCTAGTTGATGCAAGTCCAGTGTCAGCCTGTTGCAGTGCAATAGAATTTTGACCTGTAGCAGCAATAATTACATACGGTTACATCCAGAAAGCCTACTCATGTCTGAGCTCAAACCTGTCCCTCGCGCCAAGCGGCCAGAATTCCGGAATATCAATGCTTTCAATGACTTGCCCGGCTACCGTTGGCCGTTGGCCGCCATTGTGTCTGGCATGCACCGAGCCAGCGGCCTGATCATGTTTCTGCTGATGCCCTTCATCATCTGGATGTTTGACACGTCGGTCAGTTCGGAATTTTCGTTCGCACGCTTCACGTCTGCATTCAATAACGGCATCGGTTTTGTACCCGGCGTCCTGGTCAAACTGGTTGCCTTGGGACTGATCTGGGCGTACTTGCACCACTTCTTTGCCGGCATGCGCCACATCCGCATGGACCTGTTTCATACCGTTACCAAGGAAGCGGGCAAGACAACAGCCCAGCTGACCCTGATGTTGAGCCTGGGCCTGACCGCCGTGCTGGGCGCCAAGCTGTTTGGCTTGTACTAGACATCCCCCGTTTAACCGTAACCGATTCATCCATTCAGGAACTCAATATGTCTGTCAATTACGGATCCAAGCGCATCGTCGTTGGTGCGCACTACGGCCTGCGCGATTGGTTGGCGCAGCGCGTCACCGGCTTGCTGATGGCGCTTTTCACGGCCGTCGTGCTCGCCCAGGTTCTATTTTCCAAAGGCCCTATGGGCTATGACAAATGGGCCGGTATTTTTTCCACCCAGTGGATGAAAACACTGACTTTCAGCATCATCATCGCCCTGCTGTACCACGCATGGGTGGGTATGCGTGAAATTTTCATGGACTACATCCAGCCTGTCTATGTGCGCCTTGCACTGCAGGTATTTGCCATTGTCTGGCTCGTGGGCTGTGCGGGCTGGGCCATCCAGGTCCTGTGGCGCCTTTGATCCCATCGAACTACTGAGGCTGATTTCATGACCTACCCCGTTACCACAAGAAAATTTGACGTCGTTATCGTCGGTGCCGGCGGCTCCGGCATGCGCGCGTCGCTGCAACTGGCCCGCGCCGGCCTGAACGTCGCCGTCCTGTCCAAAGTGTTCCCCACCCGCTCGCACACGGTGGCAGCACAGGGGGGCATTGGCGCCTCGCTGGGCAACATGAACGACGACAACTGGCACTACCATTTTTACGACACCATCAAGGGTTCGGACTGGCTGGGCGACCAGGACGCCATCGAGTTCATGTGCCGCGAAGCACCCAAGGTCGTCTACGACCTGGAGCACATGGGCATGCCATTTGACCGCAACCCGGACGGCACCATTTACCAGCGCCCGTTTGGCGGCCACACCGCAAATTACGGTGAAAAAGCTGTCGAGCGCGCTTGCGCTGCAGCCGACCGTACCGGCCACGCCATGCTGCACACGCTGTACCAGAAGAATGTCGAAGCCAAGACCAGCTTCTTCGTCGAATGGATGGCGCTGGACCTGATCCGCGACCTTGAGGGCGACGTGGTCGGCGTCACCGCACTGGAAATGGAAACCGGTGACCTGCACGTGCTGCACGCCAAGACCGTGCTGCTGGCCACCGGCGGTGCCGGCCGCATCTTCGCAGCCTCGACCAATGCCTTCATCAACACCGGTGACGGCCTGGGCATGGCGGCACGCGCCGGCATCCCGCTGGAAGACATGGAGTTCTGGCAGTTCCACCCCACCGGCGTCGCGGGTGCCGGCGTGTTGCTGACCGAAGGCTGCCGTGGCGAAGGCGCCATTTTGCTGAACAGCAACGGCGAACGCTTCATGGAGCGCTACGCCCCAACCTTGAAAGACCTTGCTCCACGCGACTTCGTGTCCCGCTCCATGGACCAGGAAATCAAGGAAGGCCGTGGCTGCGGACCCAACAAGGACTACGTGCTGCTCAAGCTCGACCACCTGGGTGCAGAAACCATCCACAAGCGCCTGCCATCGGTGTATGAAATTGGCGTCAACTTCGCCAACGTGGATATCACCCGCGAACCTATCCCCGTCGTGCCCACCATCCACTACCAGATGGGCGGTATTCCCACCAATGTGAACGGCCAGGTCGTCGTTCCCAAGGGCGATGTGCACAATGCCGTCGTCAATGGCCTGTATGCGGTGGGCGAATGCTCCTGCGTCAGCGTGCACGGCGCCAATCGCCTGGGCACGAATTCACTGCTGGATCTGCTGGTTTTCGGACGCGCTGCCGGCAACCACATCGTTGACTTTGCCAGCAAAACCAAGGCCCACAAGCCACTGCCCGCCGATGCGGCCGACCGTACCATTGCACGTCTGGCACGCCTGGACAACTCCACCAGCGGCGAGTATGCGCAAACCGTGGCAGACGACCTGCGCGCCAGCATGCAATTGCACGCTGGTGTGTTTCGCACGCAGAAGAGCATGGACGAAGGCGTGGTGAAGATCGCCGAGCTGCGCAAGCGTGTCAACGCGATCACCCTGAAGGACAAGTCCAAGGTTTTCAACACGGCGCGCATTGAAGCTCTGGAAGTGGACAACCTGATCGAAGCGGCCCAGGCCACCATCGTGTCGGCTGCAGCACGTCACGAGAGCCGCGGCGCCCACACGGTGGATGACTACAACGATACGCCAGAACACCCGAATGGTCGCAACGACACCGACTGGCACAAGCACACGCTGTGGCACAGCGAGAGCAATTCGCTGAGCTACAAGCCGGTGCAAATGAAACCCCTGACGGTTGAATCCGTGCCCCTGAAAGTAAGGACGTTCTGACATGACCAAACGCACTTTTTCCATCTATCGCTACGATCCGGACAAGGATACCAAGCCGTACATGCAGACCATTGAGGTCGAATTGGATGGCAGCGAGCGCATGTTGCTCGACGCCTTGATGAAGCTCAAGGCCATTGACCCCACCATTTCCTATCGCCGCTCGTGCCGCGAAGGCGTGTGCGGCTCGGATGCCATGAACATCAACGGCAAGAACGGGCTGGCCTGCCTGACCAATATGCTGACGCTGCCCGGCACCATCGTGCTCAAACCCCTGCCCGGCCTGCCCGTCATCCGCGACCTGATCGTGGACATGACGCAGTTCTTCAAGCAGTACAACTCGATCAAGCCGTATTTGATCAACGACACGGTGCCGCCTGAAAAGGAGCGCCTGCAGAGCCCGGAAGAGCGCGAAGAGCTCAACGGCCTGTATGAATGCATTTTGTGCGCAAGTTGCTCCACCAGTTGCCCCAGTTTCTGGTGGAACCCCGACAAGTTCGTGGGTCCGGCCGGTCTGCTGCAAGCCTACCGCTTTCTGGCGGACAGCCGAGACCATGCCACCGGCGAGCGCCTGGACAACCTGGAAGACCCGTACCGCCTGTTCCGCTGCCACAGCATCATGAATTGTGTGGACGTGTGCCCCAAGGGATTGAACCCGACCAAGGCCATT
>JAABRC010000245.1 GCA_011391115.1 Candidatus Egaibacter danicus
GGTGGTGTGCTGTACCTCAGTGGCATGCTGGTCATGCTCTGGAACGTCATCATGACGATGCGTCAGGGCCGTGTCGTGGATGTGCCCGTCCTCGCCGTCAATCCCGCACACGCCTGAGGAGTACAAACATGGCAAACAACGAAAAAATCGAAGGCCACGGACGGATCGAGACCAACAACTTCCTCATGATCGTGTTGATCACGCTCGTGGTGGCAGTGGGTGGTCTGGTCGAGATCGTTCCTCTGTTCTTCCAGAAGTCCACCACCACACCGATCGAGGGCCTCAAGCCCTACAGCGCACTGCAGCTGGCGGGTCGCGACGTCTATGTGAGTGAAGGTTGCTACAACTGCCACTCGCAGATGATTCGTCCATTCCAGGCCGAGACGCTGCGTTATGGCCCTTACTCGGTGGCTGGCGAGTTTGTTTACGATCGCCCGTTCCAGTGGGGCTCCAAGCGCACCGGTCCTGACCTGCACCGTGTCGGTGGCCGCTACAGCGATGAGTGGCACCGTACTCACTTGACCAACCCCCGCGATGTGGTGCCCGAATCGAATATGCCCGCGTACGCGTTCCTGGATGAGAAAGCGGTGAACGCGGACAGCATGCCCAAGCGCATGGAGGTGCTGCGTACGCTGGGAGCGCCTTACACCGACGAAGAGATCGCTCAGTCGGTCGAAGCGGTGAAGGGCAAGACCCAGATGGAAGCCGTGATCGCCTATCTGCAGGTGTTGGGAACCGCTCGCAGCGCCAGCCGCCCGGCTGCCGAGGCCGCTCCAGCTGCTGCTGTGGCTCCAGCGACCGAGACTGCTGCACCTGCAGAAGCCGCTCCGGCAGTTGAACCAGCGCCCGCCGCGGCGCCTGGTACCAACCAATAAACACGGAGGCCCCGCCATGGACATCAACGATCTCCGCAGCATCGTCACGGTGGTCAGCCTGCTGACCTTCGTGGGCATCGTGGTCTGGGCCTGGTCCAAACGCAACCAGGCCGGTTTTGACGAGGCAGCCCAGTTGCCCTTCACTGACGACTAAACCGCGGCACCAACAAGAGAAACATCATGAGCGACTTTACAAGTGATTTCTGGCACCTCTACGTGGGTGGTCTGACGCTGGTCAGCATCATCGCCTGCCTGATCCTGCTCTGGATCAGCGGCACCACGAAGGCGAATACACATGCCGACAACACCACCGGTCACGTCTGGGACGGTGACTTGGCTGAAATGAACAACCCGCTGCCCAGGTGGTGGGTCTATCTGTTCGTCATCACGGTCATCTTCGCGCTGGCCTACGGTGCGCTGTACCCCATGTTCGGCAAGTTCCAGGGTGTACTGGGCTGGACTTCGCAGGGCCAGCACACCGCCGAAGTTGCCAAGGTGGAGGCAGCAATCGCTCCCATTTACGCGAAATTCAGCAGCATGACGCCCGAGCAGATCGCCGGTGATTCTGAAGCCATGGCGATCGGTGAGCGCCTGTTCATGAACTACTGTGCGCAGTGTCATGGTTCTGATGCCCGTGGTTCCAAAGGCTTCCCCAACCTGACTGACAGCGACTGGCTGGGTGGTGGCGATCATGCGACCATCAAGACGACCATCACGCAGGGTCGTATCGGTGTCATGCCCCCGATGGCTGCTGCCATCGGCAGCGCAGAAGACGTGCGCAACGTGGCGAACTATGTGTTGAGCCTGTCTGGCAGCCCTCACGACTCCGTACGGGCCACCCAAGGCAAAGAGAAGTTCGCTGCTTGTGCGGCTTGCCATGGCATGGACGGCAAGGGCATGGCTGCGGTGGGTGCGGCCAACCTGACCGACGGTATCTGGTTGCACGGCTGGGGTGAAGAAGCCATCGTGCGTGCCGTGAACAACGGTTTCAACAACCAGATGCCTGGCCAGTCGGCCTTGTTGAACGAAGCACAGATCAATGTGCTGGCCTCCTATGTCTGGGGCATGTCCAACAAAGCAGCCAATTGAGCGTTTAGAGAGAGTCGCAGCGGTTGGGTAGACCGCTGCGACTCTTTTCCATTTTTCAAACACCGGGTTCTTTGTGAGTTCCGCCAAGCCAGCCACCAGCGCCAATCCGACCACCATCATTCCCATCGTCCCGGAGCCCCTGCCCAAAGGTGTTCCTTCAGACGATGAGGTCATGGTTTCGCTCTATGCCTCGCGCAAGAAGATATACCCACGATCTGTCTCGGGCCTGTTTTCTCAGTGGCGCTGGATCACGGTCTGGATCACTCAGATCGTTTTTTACGGTTTGCCTTGGCTCGAGTGGAATGCCAGGCAGGCGGTGCTCTTCGATCTTGAAGCGCGCCGCTTTTACATTTTTGGCTTGGTGCTGTATCCGCAGGACTTCATCTACCTGACGGGACTCCTGGTCATTGCCGCCCTGGCGCTGTTCCTGTTTACGGCTGTTGCTGGGCGCTTGTGGTGTGGATATGCCTGCCCGCAGACGGTCTATACCGAAATCTTTCTCTGGATCGAGAAGAAGGTCGAGGGGGATCGCTCGGCTCGCATGCGCCTGGACGATTCGGCGTTTTCGGTCGGCAAGTTCGGCAAGAAGTGGTCCAAGCACGCACTCTGGATCGTGTTTTCGCTGTGGACAGGATTCACTTTTGTGGGCTATTTCACGCCGATTCGTGAGTTGGCCGCGGTCTCGCTGGCGGCCTCGCTCGGCCCGTGGCAGACCTTCTGGATCTTCTTCTACGGTTTTGCCACTTATGGCAATGCCGGCTTCATGCGCGAACAGGTCTGCAAATACATGTGTCCTTACGCGCGCTTTCAGAGCGCGATGTTCGACAAGGACACGATGATCGTGACCTACGACGAAAAACGTGGGGAGCCGCGTGGCCCCCGCTCAAAGAAGGCCGATCCCAAGGCGCTGGGGCTGGGCGCCTGCGTGGACTGCACGCTGTGTGTTCAGGTTTGTCCAACGGGTATCGACATCCGCAATGGCCTCCAGTACGAGTGCATCGGATGTGGTGCCTGTATCGATGTCTGCGATGAAGTGATGGACAAGGTGGGCTATCCGCGTGGACTGGTCAAGTACTCAACCCAGAACGGCATCGCACAAGGCTGGAACACCCAGCAGATGATCCGTCGGGCCCTGCGCCCGCGGGTGCTGGTTTACACGGGCATTCTGTTGACCATTTCCCTCGCGGTCATGGTCAGTCTGTTTCTCCGCAAACCGCTCAAGGTTGACGTGATCCGGGACCGCGGCGCGTTGGCCCGCATGGTCGAACAGGGACGCATTGAAAACGTCTTCCGGTTGCAGGTTATGAATGCTACCGAGAGCACGCAGCGCTACGTGATCAGCGTTTCCGGCTTGCCGGGCATCACCATTGCCTCGGAAGCGGAGATTGAAGTACTGCCGACGGAAGTGCGATCTGCGGTTATCCGGGTGCAGGTTCCCCCGGGCGCAGCAGCTACCGGTTCACACCCCATCCATTTCGAGATCCAGGCTGCCGAGAATGCGGGTGTATCTGTCACAGAAAAAGCAGCGTTCCTGGTGCCACGTTGAGCACCCCTAGCCAGCAATCAACCCGACCCAGAAAGCCATATGAACACCACAGCACTCAAGTCTCCCTCCAGTGAACAGCTACCCGTTCCCTGGTGGCGCGTTCCACACATGTGGCTTGTGGTGGGGGGGCCATTGGTGGTCGTGGTGGCGGCCATCATCACGGCCTTCATTGCCGTGAAGGGCGCCGACCCTGTGCTCAACAAGGCCGACTTTGAGCGAGATCTGAAGGCTGCCCAGATGCTGGACGGACAAGCGCGGGCCGAAGCGCTGATCAAACTTCAACCAGCGCACCAGGCCCGTAACCACGCGGCGTCCCCTGTGGTCTCGCCGGCGAAGGAGTAACGTCACTTCTGCGACCGTCCCATTCCGTGGCTGAAATGGCACCTTTGCACCGGGTTCCACGCCTGGAATCGATCACAACAACACCCGAGGAGAAACAGGAATGACGTCTCAAAGATGGATGTGGATTGCGTGGCCAGCGTTTTTGGTTGC
>JAABRC010000246.1 GCA_011391115.1 Candidatus Egaibacter danicus
GGTCAGAAAGCTGACCAGCCCCAGCTTGAGGATGTCCGGGTGGATTCGTGGTTCTTTCTCTTGGGTGATCATGCGGGTTGCTCGCCATCGCTTGAGCGTTCATGTTTACATGGCATCTGGAAAGGCGCAAGCTTGGCTGCCCAGGGGATGCAGCGCACGTGACTTATGTCAAAGACACTATTTGCGCAATGGCTAGCATTTCAAGAGGAGGTGACCTGTGACGATTCACGCGATGAGCCCGGTTGACGCCGCCTGGTACCACATGGACGGGCCCGCCAACCCTGCCGTGATAACCGGCATTTTGCTGACGAAGCGGCCACTTGACTTTGAGAAGGTGCGAGCGGTCTATCAGGAGCGGATCGTTCAGTTTGACCGGTTTCACCAGCGTGTGGTGGAACGCGGCTTCCCGCTGGCTACGCCGCACTGGGAGGACATGCCGCATTTCGACATTGACCAGCACATGCATCACATTGCGCTGCCCGCGCCCCGCGATCAGGCCGCCCTGGGCACCCTGATCACTGATCTGGCAAGCACACCGCTGGACCACACGCAGCCGCTGTGGCAGGTGTATGTGGTCGATGGGGTAAACGGTGGCAGCGCCCTCATCATGCGCTGCCATCACTGCATCGCTGACGGAACGGGGATGCTGACGGTCCTGCAACGGCTGTACGACACCACGCCCGACGGCTCCATGCCAAAGGTGCCTCAAAAGCAGGCTCCAAAGGCCAGCAAGTCCAAGCCGGCCAGCGCCGGGCTGTTTGCCAATGCTTTTGACACCATTGAAAGCGCCGCCCGCGATGCGCTGGCCGTGGCTGCATCGGCGGTGGATGTGGTCATGCATCCCCAGCAGGTCATTGACAGGGCGGCGCTGGTGCTCGGTGGGGCGGGCATGTTGTTGTCTGAATTGATCAAGCCGCCTGATCCGCAGTCTCCGCTAAAGGGCGAATTTGCACTGAGAAAGCACATTGCCTGGTCCAGACCGGTTGCCATCAAGGACATCAAGGCCATTGGCGCCCGTCATGGTGCCAAGGTGAACGATGTGCTGGTGGCCGCCATGACGGGGGCACTGCGCAAGTACCTGAAACAACGCGGCGTCGATGTGAACCACACCACCGTGCGCGCGATGGTGCCGGTTGATTTAAGGCCGCCTGAGCGGTTTGGGCAACTGGGCAACGAATTTGGGCTGGTCATCCTGGATCTGGCGGTGGCCAGTGCGCGGTCTGACCAGCGTCTGGCGCTCACGAAGCTGCGGATGAACGCGCTCAAGCGATCGCCCGAGCCCGTGGCCATGCGGCTGCTGATGGACATTTTCGGGCGCGGGCCAAAAGCAGTGGAAGATGTGGCCAACCTGGTATTTGGCAGCAAAACCAGCGTGGTGATGACCAATGTGGCCGGCCCGCGCGAGACCCTGTATCTGGCTGGCGTGCCCATCGACCGCATGGTGTTCTGGGTGCCGCACCCGGGGCGTCAACTGGGCATGGGCATCAGTATCATGAGTTACCGGGGCATGGCCTCGCTGGCGGTGATCGCCGATGCGCGGCTGGTGCCTGACCCGGAGGTGATCACCGGCTTGTTCAACCAGGAATTTGAAACGCTGCTTGCCCGTTCATGAGCCCCGAGCCCGCCGCTACCGACCCTGCCGGCAAAGAGAAAGAGTTCCGCATCCTGGCACTGTCGGGTGGTGGCTATCTGGGTGTGTTCACGGCGGCACTGCTGGCCGATCTGGAAGAAAAGGTGGGCGAGCCGCTGGGCCGGCGTTTTGACCTGATTGCGGGGACTTCCGTGGGTGGCATTCTGGCGGTAGCGCTGGCCTTCGAGTTGCCCATGCGGGAAATATTGGGTCTGTTTCTGGATCGCGGTGATCAGGTGTTCTCGTCTCGCGCTTTGCCCAAAGGAGCCGTATCAAGGCTGATTGACCTGACCCGTTCGGTGATGGGGCCCAAATACGATGGCATGGCGCTGCGCGAGGCACTCACGGAATACCTGGGTGACGCGAAGCTGGGCAAGGCGTTGCACCATGTGGTCATCCCGTCGGTGAACGTGACGCGCAGCCACACCAAGGTGTTCAAGACGCCGCATGGCCCCGCCTCAAAAGGCGATGAGCGGGTATTGGCCGTGGACGTTGCCATGGCCACCAGCGCGGCACCCGCTTACTTTCCTTCCGTGGAAATCAACGGCGAGCTGTTCGCCGATGGTGGCATGTTCGCCGTGGCCCCGGATCAGGTGGCGCTGCACGAGGCCGAGCATTTTATGGGCGTTGATCCGGACCGTGTGCGGATGCTCTCCATCGGCACGGG
Source organism: Candidatus Egaibacter danicus (assembly GCA_011391115.1). Next base: position 2,298 of record JAABRC010000246.1, read on the forward strand.
CACGTCGGGCTACCAGCCGGCAGAGGGCGTGACGGATGACTCCGGCGCGGTGGGCTGGCTGTCGGACGGCCGGCTGCTGCTGACACTGATCTCGGTCCAGCAGCAGCATGTGCAGGCCATGATGGAGGACCGGCTGCGCAACCGATACCTGCGCCTGGATGCGCCCTGGCCACCGCGCGCCGGGCTGGGCATTGACGTGGCTACTGCCGACAGCGCCCGTTTGCTGACCACCATGGCGCACGGCACCTTGCAGGACGTGAATGCGCGGCGGCTGGAGAGTTTTCTGAGCCGATGACACGCTTTTGACATCCCTCTTATTGCTATATATTTGATAGCTTATTGCGCATATTGCAAAAGGGCTGGACGCCAATTTCGCCTAGAATTCAGGCCATGACCCACGCCACTGTCACCCAGCGCCAGGCCTTTTTCCAGCAGCACGGCATTCGTGACGTTGAATGCATCTTCCCTGACATTTCAGGCTACCCGCGCGGCAAGCTGATGCCTGCGAACACGTTTGCCACCGGCGGCGAATTGCGCATCTGCCAGGCCATTCCGATGCAGGCCGTGACGGGTGACTACTCGTACAACCCGATCTTCCCGGATTCTGACCCTGACGTGCGGCTGGTGCCCGACTACAGTACGCTGAAACTCTCGCCATGGGCCAGTGCGCCGCGCGCTGTGGCCATTCACGATTGTGTGGAACTGGACGGCAGGCTCTGTGAGTTTGCGCCGCGCAGCATCCTGAAAAACGTGATCGCACGCTACACCGAACAGGGCCTCACGCCCGTGGTGGCGCCCGAGATCGAGTTTTACCTGACCGCGCCCAACGCTGACCCGGCCCAGCCTTTGCAGGCACCCGCCATGCGCGGTGGGCGCGCCGAGGTCGGGCAAAGCGCCTTCAGCCTGAACCTGCTCAACGAACTCAGCCCCTTCTGGGACGAATTCCGTGATGCACTGGTCACGCTGGGCGTGCAGGCCGACACGTGGATTCATGAAGTCGGCCCCACGCAATACGAGATCAACCTGATGCACGGTGATCCGGTAGCCGTGGCAGACCAGGCTTTTCTGTTCAAGTACGCAGCCAAGGAGATTGCCATCAAGCACGGGCTGAACGCCGTCTTCATGGCCAAGCCGATTGCCGGTGCGGCCGGCAGCTCCATGCACCTGCACCAGAGCGTGGTCGATGCCAGCGGGCGCAACATTTTCAGTCTGGACGATGGTGCAGAGGCACCCAGCTTCCGGCACTTCATCGCCGGGCTGCAGACCTTCGTACCCGACCTGATGCTGATTTACGCACCCTTCATCAACTCGTATCGGCGCTATGTGTCGGGCAGTCAGGCACCGGTGAACGTGCAGTGGGGTTACGACAACCGTACCACGGGCCTTCGCATCCCCGCCAGCGGGCCCGCTGCGCGCCGCGTGGAAAACCGCCTCGCCGGGGCAGATGCCAACCCCTATCTGGCCATTGCCGCTTCACTGGCGGCGGGTCTCGCCGGCATGGACGACAAACTGGAGGCGTCGCAGCCCATTGCCAGCAACGGCTACCACGAGTCACATACCCTGCCACGCAGCTTTGTTGCGGCTCAGGAACAAATGGCCGGCAGCGCGCAAAGCCGGCGCCTGCTGGGTGATGATTTCGTCACCGGTTACTGCGCGGTGAAGGCGCTGGAATACGAGAGCTTCCAGAACGAGATCAGCGCCTGG
>JAABRC010000247.1 GCA_011391115.1 Candidatus Egaibacter danicus
CCAGCACACCGTAGCGGCTACGGCCAGCAAGACACCCCACCAGAAATGGGTGCCAGCATGACCCGCGACGACTGGTTGCGAAGCGCTCATGACGTGCATCATCAGCACCAGACCTGCGGAGGTCAGCAAAAGCCCCGGAATCAGGGACGACCATTTCAGACCATGGGGCTTGCCCAACAACATCGCCCAGATGGGGATGGTACCGATGATGAGTGTGGGTACCTCCGTTCCCGCATGCTGAATGGCCAACACCAGCAACAGGTAATACCCTGTGAATCCCAGCAGACTCATGCCCAGGGCAGCCATTGCCTGGCGGACTGTGGGCAACTTGTGTGACCGCCAGGTCAGCAACATCACCAGCGCCGCCACCGCACCGTAACTGATGAAGCGGCCCGCAGCCAGATCAACCGATGACAGACCTGGCGTCATGCGGGGCGCAACAAATACCAGCCCCCACAGGGCGCCGGCGGCCAGGCCGGCCACTATGCCCGTCAGCACGCCGGTCTAGATACCAAAACCATCGTCAGCCGCGATCACGGCACCGTTGATGAAGTGACTCTCGTTCGAACACAGCGTGACCAGCAGTGCATCCAGGTCTTTGGGCTGCCCCACGCGTTTTCGCGGCAGCATTTGCACCAGCTTCTGGCCCTGCTCGGTTTTCCAGTGCTGGTGATTGATCTCGGTATCGATGTAACCCGGGCAAATGGCGTTCACGTTGATACCGAACTTGCCCCACTCCAGCGCCATCGCCTTGGTCATCTGCACGACCGCGGCCTTGCTCATGCAATACACACCGATTTGCGGCAACACGCGCAGGCCCGCCATTGATGCGATATTGATGATTCGCCCACCGGTGAAGCTGCCCGGTGCGGCACCTCGCGCGCGGGCCAACATGCGCTTGCCCACTTCCTGCGCCACAAAGAAAGCGCCCTTCACATTCGTATTGAACATGAAGTCGAAATCTTCCTCCGAAACATCCTGAATGCGCTGGGTCGTGCTCACACCGGAGTTGTTCACCAGAATGTCAATTGAGCCCACCTCGGTCTCGGCATGCGCCACGGCGGACTTGATGGAGTCGCGATCGGTCACGTCCAGTTCAATGACGTGTGCATCACCACCCTCACCTTCAATCTGGGCACGCAATTCCTTGAGTTTTTCCAGCCGGCGACTGGCCAGCACCACCGCGGCACCCGCAGCAGAGAGGGTGCGTGCGAACTGGGCACCCAGGCCACTGGAAGCGCCTGTAATGAAGGCGACACGCCCGGAAAGGTCAATGCTGTAAGCCATTTAGAGAATCTCCACGAATCAGAATCGATCATTCCATTATGACGTTGCAACAGTTCAGTCCCGCATAAAATCACGCTCACTCCCATCACCGAAGAAGAGAACATGACCCACGACGAAATCATCGCGCAATTTGGCCCCCGTGAAGCCATGGAATACGACGTCGTCGTTGTGGGTGGTGGCCCGGGCGGACTGGCCACGGCAATTCGCCTCAAGCAGCTGGCCGCTGAAAAAGGCAACGATGTGTCAGTGGTCGTTCTCGAAAAAGGTTCCGAGCCCGGCGCGCACATTCTGAGCGGTGCCATCATGGACCCCAGGGCGCTGACTGAACTGTTGCCCAACTGGAAAGAACTGGGCGCTCCGTTGAACCAGCCGGTGACCGACGATGCCTACCTCTTCCTGGGCGAAAAATCGGGCTTTCGTGTTCCCAACATGTTTCTGCCGCCGTTTGCACACAACCACGGCAACTACATCGTGAGTCTGGGCTCTGTCACCAAGTGGCTGGCCGAACAGGCTGAAGCCCTGGGTGTGGAAATCTTCCCCGGCTTCGCCGCTGCCGAAGTTCTTTACAACGAAGACGGTTCTGTGAAGGGCGTGGCCACAGGCAATATGGGCGTCGGCAAGGACGGCGAACCCACGGAGAACTTCCAGATCGGCATGGAGCTGCTGGGTAAATACACCGTGTTTGCCGAAGGTGCGCGCGGTCATCTGGGCAAGCAGCTCATCGCCAGGTTCAAGCTGGACGAAGACCGCGACCCGCAAAGCTTTGGCATCGGCATCAAGGAGTTGTGGGAGATTGACCCAAGCCGCCACGAGCCCGGTTTTGTGATGCACACCGCTGGCTGGCCCATGGAGAACGATACCTATGGTGGCGCTTTCCTCTATCACTTGGAGGGCAACAAGGTGGCGATGGGCTTTGTCACCGGCCTGGGTTACGCCAACCCTTATCTCAGCCCCTTTGAAGAATTCCAGCGCTGGAAAACACACCCCAACGTGCGCTATTACCTGGAGAACGACAAGGGCGAAGTCACCGCCAAGCGCCTGTCGTACGGTGCGCGTGCCATCAATGCCAGTGGCATCAATGCCTTGCCCAAAACCGTTTTTCCGGGTGGCGCACTGGTGGGCTGCAACGCGGGTTACCTGAATGTGGGCCGCATCAAGGGCAGCCACGCTGCCATCAAGACCGGCATGCTGGCCGCTGAGGCGGCGTTTGATGCCGTGGTGGCTGGCCGCCAGCACGACGAGCTGCACGCTTACCCCGAGGCCTTCGAGAAAAGCTGGTTGCACACCGAGCTGAACAAAGACCGCAACTTCAAGAACTGGTTCAAGTACGGCCTGACCACCGCCACGCTGATGAATGGCTTCGAGCAGTTTGTGCTGCGCGGCCATATTCCCTGGACGCTGCGCCGCGACAAGCCCGACCATGCATACCTCAAACCCGCGGCCGACTGCCAACCCATCGTCTACCCCAAGCCCGATGGCAAGCTGACATTTGACCGCCTCTCCAGCGTGTTCATCAGCAACACCAACCACGAAGAACAGCAGCCCGCACACTTGACACTGAAAGATGCATCAGTGCCCGTGAGCATCAATCTGGCCAGGTACGCAGGGCCTGAAGCCCGCTACTGCCCGGCAGGCGTCTATGAGTTTGTGAAAAACGACGACAACACCGACCGCTTGCAGATCAATGCGCAAAACTGCGTGCACTGCAAAACCTGTGACATCAAGGATCCCACGCAAAACATCGTCTGGGTAACGCCCGAAGGCGGTGGTGGACCGAACTACGCGGGGATGTAAGCGCATTCGCGTTTCCCCGGGTCCGTAGCATGCGTGTGCCCGCTAGACTCGGGCCATGGTCATTCCCGTTCTGACTCCGCGGCAACGCCTGTTGCTGACCATCGTTGTTGTTGCTCTGGTGGTTTTTGGCGCCTGGGCCGTCATCAGGTTTGTCAGCCCGGACCCACCCCGGCGCCTGACCATGAGCACCGGTGCGGCCGATGGGGCCTACCACCAGTTTGGTCTCAAGTACCAGGAAATCCTCAAGCGCAACGGCATCACGCTGGATTTGTTGCCCTCCAGCGGTTCCGTCGAAAACCTGAAGCGACTCAATGAAGGCGCAGTTTCTGCCGGTCTTGTGCAAGGGGGTCTTGGTTTTTTGTCGCTGGACCCACAAAAAGATGCCGACGAGACGCCCCTGCGCTCACTAGCCACTGTCGCCTACGAACCTGTCTGGATTTTTTCGCACACGCTGGATTTATCAAAAGGCCTGAGTGCACTCAAAGGCAAACAAATTGCCGTGGGTATTGCAGGCAGTGGCAACCGAAAGCTGGCCATCGAGTTGTTGACCACATACGGTCTGGTCGATGGTGCTGGCCAGTCACTGGACAACACCCAATTGGTTGATGCCGGCGGCGTCAGTGCTGCCGGCAAGCTGGTGCAACACGAACTGGACGCCGTCATCATGGTCGCTGCACCGCAAGCCACTGCCGTGAAACAGCTGCTGGAGAACCCGGCCATCCGTCTGGCCTCGCTCGACCATGTGGAAGGCCTGGCCCGGCGTTTCCCTTATTTCCAGCCCGTCATTCTCAAACGAGGGTCCGTCGATCCAGGACGCAACATCCCCGCACAAAACGTACAGTTGCTCGCAACAACCGCCAACCTGGTGATTCCCGACAGCCTGCACCCGGCGCTGGCGTATCTGCTGCTGGAAGCT